>JAZRYJ010000032.1:0-3487 GCA_045600635.1 Candidatus Methanarcanum sp. | reverse complement strand
GTTCTCATTATTCCTTTCGTGTTTTCACCTCCTTTTCGAGGAATCAGCAGATACGGACGGACCTTGTGATCCGTCCGATCATTGTTTGATTCACTGCCTCCTCTGAGTGACGATGACGTACACGAAGGCGATGAGTGCGACTATGATCGCTGCGATGCCTATGGCGATGAGCGAAGGATCGACCTTCTGTTCTGTCGAAGGCGTATCGGGTGAGATCTGTTTGTACTCAACGTGGATCGCACCGTAGATCGTAGTGTTGCCTTTGAGCTCGAATGTCGTACTGTCCTTCATGTCGACGTTGTGCGAGATTCCGTCCTGATCGACGTACCTCAATGCGTCGAGTTTGACTTCTAAAGCGTAATCCGCATAATCGTAGCCGAGCTTGAGAAGGAGGTCCTTCAGCTTGATGACTGTACCGCCGATGTTTAGCTCTATTCCTCCGCCCAATTCAAGGTTCCTGAGGGCGAGCTGATACGAATCTCTGGTGACACCGATGTTGACTTTGTCTCCGATCTTGATGTCGTCCTTGCTGTCCACCGGGTTGTACGGCAATCCGTTGACGGTGACTTTGTACATGTTGGATGCGAAGTATTCAGGCATCGAATGGATGATGGTCGTGATTGCGCCCACTGCCTCTTCGATGTCCCTTACCAGTCCTTTCATGTCGCTGAAGGTGTTGACAAGGGACTCCACATTGACATCCAATCCGTATGTGAGGACCGGAGCGGTGGATTTCGCTTTATATTGTACACCTGCGATCCATTTGTCTTTTACAAGCGTGATGGAAGTCATTCCGTCGACAGAGAACTTGTCCGTGTCAACAGTGGTGTATAGTGTGTATTTTTCACTGCCTACGTAGTCGTATGGCACGTTGATGAAGAATAAAGGCCCTACGATTGTGGCCACACCGACATCAAGTGCACTTGTCCTGTCCAATGGGGATTTCGGAGTTTCTGCAATCGCATATGCCATCTGGAATCCGCTGAGCGTGCTTCCGTCCACGGTATACATACCGGTGATGGTCCTTTCGTTAGCCATGATGCCCGATGCGCCTGTATAGAAGTCTATGCTACCAGGGCTTGACGGTTTCTGAGATGCAGTGATGTGGATCCAATTCTTAACAGACGCCGGGACTTTGTCCTTTATTACCTCTGGGTATGTTTGACTGTTTATGAAGCGACTCATATTGCTGAATGTGTAAAGGCCTATATCTGATATGTACGCATCCTCGGTTTCGATAACCATCTGGAACTTTATGTCTGATTCGTCCATGATGGCGGCCATCACTCCTTCAGGTGCAAGTCCTATGTTGAGATATGCATAACCTGCGATATCTGAGACACCTGAATCGAGTTCTCCTACTCTCTCCCATATGCCTGTGAGATCGTGAACAGCGTAGATTGCGGCTGTTACCTTGACACCTGCGATCGGCCATGCATTCTTTTCATCCGGTTTGGTATCTGACAATGTTGCATCGAATACGCGGACCTTGAGTTCTGCACCGTATACTTCTATGGTGTCGACAAGACCTGTTACCGGATCTGCCAGCCCTATGTTGTTGTTAGGGTCGAAATAGAAGACGTTGGGATCAGTTGATTGGTCATCTTCATCTTCTGCTGTTGCCTGGACACCGATTGTTTCATTTCCCTGATATGTGTAATCGAATGTGTAGTACCAGCCGAGACTGACATCAAAATGCCAATCAAAGTTGGATACTCCGGACGCACTAGTTTCTCCTTTCTGCTTTGTTATATCAACATCTGTTGGCACTCCGTTGACTACAAGGTAAAGAACGTTGTTAGATACTAATCCTTCAACTGTTTCTTTGTACAATTTGGTGTAATCGAATGAGACAGAAATGCCTCCGTCCATTATGACACCGGTGAATGTTACTTTCTTCGGCATGACGAATGTCGGAATCACAGTATCTGCATTGACTGTTGTTGCGTATGATATCTTTTCATCCTCGGAGCTTATGGTCAACTTTGTTCCGATCGGTGCGTAGAACGATATTCCTTCGTTCGTTATTGTGACTTTTCCGTCATCATCAATGATGAAATCTGCCGGTATGATGCTGTTGCTTTCTGCTGCAATCTTGAATTTGTATGCGACTGCAGAATCAGTGCTTGCTTCGACAGATACCTCATTTGTGCATTCGATGTTCTTGACACCGTTGCTGTATGCGATCTGTGCAAATTTGAATCCTTTAAGGTCATCGTCTCCGAGCATTGTCTTGATTTCAGTTATCTGAATCTTTGCATTCTTGATATCTACGACTTTTTCGTCATCGTTTATCGTTTTGTTTCCAACGAAGAAGAATCCTCCGTATACGATAGGTGTCAAAGTTGTGTCATCTGAAGAATAATCAACGCCTTTAACCGATATCGGTATTCCGCCGATAGTTGCATATCCGCTCATTGCAGTAGCTTTGATTGTAAGTTTTGCATTGCCTGAAAGCTCCGTTCCGTCATCAGTGGTCTTGATAGTTCCGGACGCTTTCACTTTCTCGATACCGCTGCTGCCAATATCATAATCGGCGGTCATCGTTGCTGTCTTAGCGAGATCTTCATCATTGTAGAGTGCAACACTTGCATACCAGTTGCACTCAAGACTGTTGTTGAAACTTCCGTAGACGATCTCTCCCAATCCAGCAACCGGTGTCTTCTCATCTTCAAACAATGCTTCAAATCCAGGGACGTTGGCGGTACCGTAGACCATATATTTATCGGCAACTACGTCTACCTTGTTCTCGGATGATTTTGCCGATACAGTTACCTTTCCCTCAAATGAGATTCCTGCGACATCTGCCTTGACAGTGTATGTCTCTCCGACAAGACCGCAGAATACGAATTCTCCTCCGATGACTTTCACATCATCAATGCTGTCATTGGATTCGGATGATATCTCTGTAATATAATCGCCGTCAACTGTCACTGCGGCAGTCTTGTCCTTGAGATACAATGTACCTGTGACCGCCTGTCTTCCTGCGACGATATCGATGACGACATCGGTGGTAACATGCTTGAAATCGACCTCAGGCATGTCGAGACCGTATGCAGCGTTAAGATGTTCGTTTCCAAGTTCATCTGTGACTGTCAAGGCTTCGCTGACATTAATTTTAACTTCGCCGCCCATTGTGATAGTCGCAGGCACAGTGACTGTACCGTTTACGACAAGAACGCTGAACGGATTTGTACCATCCTTATCTCTGGCATCGGTTGCACCTTCGATTGTCACTGATGTATATCCATTGAGTTTGGATTTGTCTGCTGCCATAACGTTGATTGTGATGGTAACGCCTATGCTTTCCCCATCGTTTCCGGTCGCAGCTGTCCTGTCACTGTCTGTGAATACACCGACAGCAGGGACTGCTGCAACGAGAAGCATGAGTGCGACCGCGAAGATCGCGAATATTGCTTTAAAGTTGCTTTTCATGATTTCCCTCCTTTGGGACTTCCGCTGACAAGAGATCCTGACGGAGTTATGC
>JAZRYJ010000031.1:0-2532 GCA_045600635.1 Candidatus Methanarcanum sp. | reverse complement strand
TCCGAGAAGGACGGGGTGCCGTGGTTGTACTGCGATTCGTATCCGGAATTCGTCGACGGTATTTCGTTCGATTCCCTGGACGTAAGGAAATGCGTATCCCAGTTCTGCGTGAGCAAGGGGAAGATAACGGCGCTGATAAGCCATATGGCATTCGACGGATTCTCACAAGGTACTTTGAAGAAGGCATTCGACGATGCCTTCGCCGACATACACCTTGCAACGGATACGGGATTCCTGAGGTCATCATCGTTCGATTCTTCGATAAAGGGAACAGAACGTTATTCATGGGCAGAGGAATTCTACGAGAGGATGTTCTGCGACTGCGATACAGATTCTTCGTTGATTGCGGACGTTGACGGGTCGGCAGGCAATGTCGTCCGCAGGATATCATCGCCCATGGGTGCGATCGCGAACAAGGCAAAGACATCCAACGTATCAGTGGGGTCCTTGCTCACATCTGTATTTGCTTACACATTGTCAAGATTCACCGGACGTTCCGACTCCGTCTTCACGATAGCGGAGAACGGAAGGGAACTGCCGGGTCTTGAGAATTCCGTCGGAATGTTCGTAAGGACGCTCCCTCTGCACATCGACTGTTCCGACTCCCCGATAAAGGAATATATCGCAGCATCCTCGGAGCTGATATACGGATCCATGTCCGCCGGGGTATATCCGTTCAGGCTTTTGGCCAGGAAATACGGTCTGCATTCCGATGCGATATTCCAATATATGGTCGGTATCGAGGCATCCGTGAACATCGGTGACGTGTCCGCACAATCCGATGACGTATCATCCGTCGCAACATCCATTTCCGATCTGACCGTGGCCGTCATGGACCTTCCTGACGGCCTAGTCGTATCAGTCACCCATTCTTCCAAATATTCCGATGCGACAGCGAAGCGTTTCGCTGAGGCATACGACACAATCCTCAAAGGATTCCTCACATGCGACAGACTCTCCGAGATACAATACACATCGGCCGACGACATCGCATCGGCCGACAGGATCAACGCCACGGAGAAGAAGCTCAGATTCAATGACATAATCGAAGCATTCCGCAACAGCGCCGAAGAACATCCGGATAACATTCTCGTCACTTATCTTGACAGATTATATACCTACGAAGATTCCGACCGCATTACCGACGGAATAGCATCCGCACTGGCGAAGAAGGGAATAGGCAAAGGCGACAATGTGGCGATACTTGTACCGAGGAGCGAATGGTATCTTCTCTGTGCGATAGCCGTTCTGAAGACAGGAGCGGCATATGTCCCCATTGATGACACATATCCCGACGAAAGGATACAATTCATGCTCTCCGATTCTTCCGTCAAATGTGTCTTGGTCACGAAAGATACGGAAGAACGTGCTGCATCTTTCAGAACCCCTGTTGTTAAAGTATCGGATAGGATCAAGGGAATATTCTCTCCAGTAAAGATATCGCAGTATGATCCTGCTGTCATACTCTACACTTCCGGAACCACCGGACAGCCGAAAGGTGTGACTCTCGAACATCGTAACATTGTCAATTATTCCGAATGGTACTGCGAGTACACAAAAATGGACAGCAACGACCGTTTCCTCCTATACTGTAACTTCGGATTCGACGTTCACTTAGAAGTGTTTTTTGCTTCTATCGTGGCCGGAGGGACTGTCGATGTGATCAAGGAAGATATGCGTCTTGACATCGATAACGTTGCAAATTTCGTCGTTGAGAGAAAAATCACCCATGTCCATCTTCCTGCAGCTGTAGGAAAATTGTTTGTGCCGAAATATCCGGATATTCCGATACGTGTGATGTGCGTGGGCGGAGAAAAATTCGGTGAATTACAGGTACAGCCGAAATACACAATGTATGACAAATACGGCCCCACGGAAGCGACCGTATCTGTCACATCGACGGAGATTACCGAAAAATGCAATTCGTCTTCCGTAGGATTGCCGCTTCACAATGTAAAAACATACATACTGGACAAAGAAAGACGCAGAGTGCCATACGGGGCAATCGGAGAACTTTTCATCTCAGGTTATCAGCTGTCCAAGGGCTACATCAACCGTCCGGAATTGAACGCGGAGGCATTCTTCGACAATCCGTTCTCCAAGGAGAAGGGCTATGAGAGGATGTACGCCACGGGAGACTTCTTCAGATACCTTCCCGACGGTACACTCGGAATAATAGGAAGAAGGGACGGTCAGGTAAAGGTCAGAGGAAACCGTGTTGAGCTGACCGAGGTGGAGGCCTGCATAAGGCAGATATCCGGAATCGCTGATGTTACCGTACAAGCTATTGTGAACGAATCCGGAGGGAAAGAGCTCTGTGCGTACATCGTATCCAATCCCAATTCCGAAATGAAGTTCGATTCACAGGAAGGCATACAATCCGTTCAGACGTTCGTCTCCGAAAGGAAACCCCAATACATGGTGCCGTCCTTCGTGATACAATTGGACAGGATTCCGCTGAACGTCAACGGAAAGGTGGATAGACGCGCGTTGCCAAAGCCGGACACATCCGCCCTGCGTCACGAATACGTT
>JAZRYJ010000030.1:0-22917 GCA_045600635.1 Candidatus Methanarcanum sp. | reverse complement strand
GTAAAAAGAGCGATGGCAGAGCCTATCTTCTCCCGCAGGCCGACGCAGTCGGCCGAGGATTTCAAAGTGTGAGCGCAGCGAACACTTTGATATAAAGACCGAAAGTCCTTTTATACTACCCCATAAAAACTAACAGCGCCGTATAAAAACACTATAAAAATACTATAAATGTGCCACATACACAGCAGCTGATGTCGCTCAACAAAATTACATCAGAATATCCACGCTATCCTTTTATCGAACGATATTCATCTGCAATGTTATGGATTCGGCGACATTGATCCTCATCGCAATCGGTCTTGCCATGGATGCGTTCGCAGTATCACTATGCAAAGGATTGGCGATGAGGCATCCGGATGTCAAATCCATGCTCATTGTGGGCACATGGTTCGGAGTCTTCCAGGCAGTCATGCCCGTCATTGGTTTTCTCATCGCATCCACATTCGCCGATGCCACCAGAGATATCGCACCTTGGGTGGCATTCGCACTGTTGGCACTGATAGGTGCCAACATGATCAGGGAATCATTCAGCGAAGATGAGGGGATAGACGACAGTTTGGATTTCAAGATCATGCTGTTGCTCGCGATTGCGACCAGTATTGATGCCCTCATCGTCGGAATATCATTGGCGATGGATGGTACGAACATAGGTGTCGCTGCAGCTGTGATCGGTGTGATAACTTTCACATTCTCATTCATTGGTGTGAAGATAGGTGCCAGATTCGGTGCCAAATACTCCGATAAAGCTGAATTGGCAGGCGGAATCATCCTCATAGCGTTAGGTGTGAAAGTCCTTTTGGAACATTTCGGCGTATTATAACCCGTATATATACGAACGTCAATCTGACATTCAGATAACATGCCGATGAGCAAAAAACAACTCGAGAAGAACAAGCAGAAGAATAAGGCTGAAGCAGCTGAATTGCAGAAACTGGCTGATTCAGGTGATTCTGAAGCCAAGAGGAAACTCCAAAAACTCGAGAAGAAAATGAAGAAAAAATAAACGGTTTAAGACGGGCTCAAAGCCCTGTCTCACTTCTTCTTACCCTGATTGGCGACCGATGTCATCTTGGCTGCGATAGCATCCTGATCACCGAGATATTTCTTCGATATCAGTTTCATATCATCATCGAATTCATACACCAACGGGACACCTGTCGGAATATTAACTCCGACGATGTCATCATCGGAGATGTTCTCGATATATTTCACCAGAGCACGGAGTGAATTTCCGTGGGCTGCAATAAGGATCCTTTTTCCCTCCTTCATCTTGGGCACTATCTCTTCAAGATAATACGGAATGACACGGTCCACAGTGTCAGCAAGACACTCAGTCAGCGGAAGCAGCGATCTGTCCTCATTCCTGTACATCGGATTGAATGCGGGATTCCTCTCATCTTCGGGATCCAGTGCCGGCGGACGCACTGCATAGGATCTTCTCCATAATTTGACCTGGTCCTCTCCGTATTTCTCTGCTGTTTCCGATTTATTGAATCCCTGCAATGCACCGTAATGTCTTTCATTGAGTTTCCATGTCTTGATCACCGGCAACCATTCACGATCCATGTTCTCAAGAACAAGATTGAGGGTGTTGATAGCTCTCTTCAGATATGATGTGTAACAGATGTCGAAATCATATCTTTCAGCTTTCAGAATCTTTCCGCCGTCGGCAGCTTCTTTCCTCCCTGTATCCGAAAGATCGACATCTGTCCAACCTGTGAAAAGATTCTCTTTATTCCAAACGCTCTCCCCGTGTCTGATCAGAACTAGCTTCATTACGTGCACCAATGTATGATGATTGCGCAGCAATCATAAAAGGGTGCTGTCACTCACGTCTTCTGTACAGTCTTTTTTTAGGTCTGTAGTCGGAACGTCTGTCATCACGATCGGATGATCTGGGCGGACGGTCGCCATCGGATCTAGACCTGTATGGTTTTTTGTCGCCGTAAGAACGTCTTTCCCTGTGTTCTCCGCTGTCCGATCTTCTGAATAATCTTCTGTCACCGGATCTGTGCTCACCATCACCCGATCTTGACTTGTACGGTTTCCTTTCTCCGTAAGAACGTCTTTCCCTGTGTTCTCCGCTGTCCGATCTCAATCTGTATGGCTTTTTGTCGCCGTAGGAACGTCTTTCCCTATGTTCACTGTTGTCCGATCTTCTGAATGATCTCCTGTCACCGGATCTGCGATCCCTTCCGTCAGACGATCTTCTTCTGTCATCAGATCTGGGTGGCCTGTCCCTCGGCCTTTCTTCTTCGGATTCCAATGGTTCAACGGTATAATGTCTGGGCTTTCTGTCTCTGGATCTTTCACTGTCATGACGCCTGAAAGATCTTCCTTCGAAATTCTTCTTTTTCTTCGGGTTTTCATCCTCTGATTTCTTTTCAGGAATATCTTCGACGATGTCATCCTTGTTCTTTTCGACCTCGGATATCTTCCAGATCTTGATCGATTTTCCGAATGTATCGCATTTTGAAAGACCGTTCTCCACTTTGCCCAGATATTTCTTCTCGATCTCGACTGTTGTTGTCTTATCGTTGATGAATATGTTGCCGATCGATTTCTTCGGCACATCTGTATTGTCCTGGATCGTCTTTGCGATGTCCGCTTTTCCGGCTCCGTCTACCTTACCTATGTTCATCTCTGCGATGACGAATACTTTGTCCTTCACCGGAACATCGTTCTTCCTCGAGTTCTTCTTGGCCATCACCGGGCGCGAGAGTTCCTTGATGGTGCTGAATACATCATCCATCTCTTTCCTGGACGGGGACTTCACCTTCTCAATCTCGATACCTGTCATGTTCTCGATCTCTTTGACAACCTTCTTATCCTCTTTCATGATGAATGACAATGCCATACCGTTCTTTCCGGCACGTCCTGTCCTTCCGATGCGGTGAACGTATGTATCAGCTTCAGGCGGCATATCGAAGTTGATTATCCTTTCGACATTCTCTATGTCCAGCCCTCTGGCTGCGATATCCGATGCGATGAGTACCTCGATTTCGTCCTCCTTGAATTTCCTGAGCGTCTCCTCTCTTCTGTTCTGTGAATACTCACCGTGGATGCCTGCGAGTTTGAACGACATCTTCAGTTTTCTTACGACTTTGTCTACTCTATACTTCGTGAAACAGAACACGATTGTCTTCATGGGATCCTTCGCAAGGACATAGCGGAGTGTATCGATCTTGTCATCCTTCTCCACTGCCATGTATTTCTGTTCTATGAGATCCAGGACGATCTCGTCCTTGGAAACTGAGACTTCTTTCGGATCATGAAGGTATTTCATCGCCAATTTCTTGATCTCAGGATCCATCGTCGCTGAGAACAGCATTGTCTGGATGTCCTCTCCCGGGATCCTCTCCAAGATGAATTCAAGATCCTTTTTGAAACCCATGTCCAGCATCCTGTCGGCCTCATCCAGTACGACAACTGAGACGTCATCGAGAAGGCGTTCATCATCCTTCAGATGATCGCATAATCTTCCCGGGGTCGCAACGATGATATCGACTCCCTTGTCTAGGGCCTGTGTCTGCTTGAGCATGCTGACCCCGCCGTAGACGGTGACGTTCCTGTGTCCTGTGTATTTCGACAGCTTATCCAATTCCTCTGAGATCTGGAGTGCGAGCTCTCTCGTAGGCGTAAGGATCAATGCATTGGCCCAACCGTTCTTGGCTTCAATATTGTTCAGAATGATGGATCCGAATGTCCCTGTCTTTCCCGTACCTGTCTGTGCCTGCGCCAGAAGGTCGCGTCCCTTAATACCGTACGGTATCGCTTCGGTCTGTATAGGTGTCGGTTCCGTCCAACCCATCTCATCAATCGCTTTGACTATCTCGTCAGAGATTCCCAGTTCAGAAAAATCAGATTTCATAAGGATAACGTGATGTCAGATTTTAACAGAGTATTTAAATCCAATGTGTAAAAAGTTACATCCCAGACCTATGTTATAATAGGATGTTCACAGATATTCATCCGATGACCATCGAAGAACTCAGAGAAAGGATCGAGATGACGGACTATCAGATCCTCGAACTGATAGAGAAACGCCTCGAGTTGGCCGAGGAGATCGGCAGTATCAAAAAGAACATCGGTCAGCCTTTGAAGAATCCCGATATCGAGATCAAAGTCATTGAAAGATACAGAGAATTCGCATCTTCCAATAACATCGATCCCGATGCTGCTGAAAGAATCGCGAGGATACTTATCGAAGAAGCACTGAGAAGAGAATGATGATCATCTCAGACAGAGCTTCTTCCAAATGTCCTCCGATGCCTCTGCGACCTTCGGCATATCCAATGTCAAGACATTACCGTTATCAACGACTTTGTCACCCTGGCAGAATACTGTCTTAACATTGAGACTTGATGCGGAATAGACTATGTTGGCCACCATGTTCTCAGGAAGCAACGGCCTCATATTAGGTGCCTTTCCGTCGAGTATCACGATGTCTGCGAATTTGCCTTTCTCGATCGATCCGAGTTTATCTGACATTCCGATCGCTTTCGCTCCGTTCACGGTACAGTAATCGAGCAACTGCTGTGCAGGTGCAACGGTCGCATCCCATCTGGATGATTTCTGCAATAATCCGAGTATCTTCATTTCAGAGAACATGTCCAGTGAATTATTGGTGTTGTTACTGTCCGTTCCGACACTTACGTTGACATCATTTGTCAAAAATTCCGGCAAAGGTGCGACACCTCCTGTGGCCAGCTTCATATTTGAGACAGCACAGAGAGATACGGACATACCTGCTTTACCCATCAGCCTCACTTCATTCATGGTGAGCCATGCTGAATGCGCCGCGATCATCTTGTCTGTAAGAGCTCCGATCTTGTCCAGCCATTCCACGGGCCTCATACCGGTCGCCTTTCTGTGATTGTTCACTTCCCCTCTTGTCTCAGAGAGATGGAAATTCAACGGGATGTTCTTCTCCTCGGCGAATTCTTTTGCCCCTACGCATGTCTCCTCTCCGCAGACATATACTCCCTGCAATCCGACAGCCGGAAGTATCTTCCTCTTGTCTTTATGAGTGTCATAGAAATGTTTCGCATTCTTCAGAGGATTGCCTTTCTGTGTGGTGAACTTCTCATCCAGACAGCACCAGCACAGTACTCCGCGTATCCCGGCATCCTGTACCGCTTTCGCGATGACATCTTCAGAATAGTACAAATCCACGAAAGTTGTCGTGCCTCCGCGCATCATCTCGGCGCATCCCAACCTTGTTCCCATATCCAGATCATAATCCGTTCTGTCAGAATCTATCTTGAACACTTTATCGAGAAAATCAGGGAACAGCAGATCATCGCATATCCCTTTCAGCGGGGCCATAGCAACATGGGTGTGGGTGTTGATCATACCAGGCATCACGATGTCGCCCTTCGCATCGATCTCCGTATCTGCGGAATCCTTGTATTTTCCGCCGACGGAGATAATCCTGTCTCCATCGATCGCAACATCTCCTTTCAGAATCGATCTTTTTGAATCCTGTGTCACGATCCATGCGTCGCGTATGGCTGTTATCATGTTACTGAAATAACATCATGATAATAAAACGTGCATCACAATATTACAGGAAAGTGGGCCCCCCCAGATTTGAACTGGAGTCACTAGCACCCCAAGCTAGAAGGATACCAAGCTACCCCAAGGGCCCTTGATAAAAATGTTTAGAGGGGTAAAAGGTTTGGAAAACCGTTCATCCCAGAGGAGAGATCTCCTCAATGAGATTGGCGTGTGATATGACCATCCTGCGGCAGCAGTATCTCTCAAGACCGAGGTCATCGAGGACTTTCTGCGGGTCTTCGCCCATGCCGACGCGCTTGACGTACTCCGGATAGGCCGAACCGACGACCTTGCCGCATGTGAAACATCTGACTGGAATGATCATGCTATCAAATCACCTGTATGACTTCTGCTTTCTTGCACGTGCACCGGGTCCCATCGGGTGTTTCGGCAGTTTTCTCCTGTCATCGTTGATGATGAGTGATCTGTCGTATGCCCTGTAGGTTGCCTCGAGCTCATCATCCTTGAAGAACTCGCACATTCCTCTGGCGATAGCTGTCCTGACAGCTGTTGCCTGTCCCATGACTCCGCCGCCCTGGACGGTGACTGAGATGTCGACCTTCGATGCTTTGTCGCCGGCAAGTCCGAGTGGTTCCTGGATCTTGAGCCTAGCAAGCTCTGGTGTATACAGTTCGATCGGGATCTTGTTGATAGTGACCTTACCGTTTCCTTTCTTGACAGATGCCCTTGCGACTGCAGTCTTTCTTTTTCCGCTTGTGTTAATGGTATCCATAGGAATCACCTAACTTTCGAACCCAGGAATTTTGAAACGGCTCCGAGGGTTACGTATTTGCCGCCGATCTTCTTCGTTGCATACTCGACTTTCTCAGTCTGTGCCTCTGCGAACTGTTTCGGTGTTCCGACATAGACGTGAAGTCTTCTGTATGCTTCTCTGCCTGATGTGCTCATCCATGGGATCATTCCCCTGACACATCTCTTGAACAGAAGATCTGCTCTGCGCGGATAGAATGGACCTTTCCTCTTGGTCGTGTCTCCACGATCCACTTTCGCTTTGTATTCCTGGAAGATCTCATCTTTGTTTCCGGTGATGATAATAGCTTCAGAATTGACTACAACTATTTCCTCACCTGAGAGGATCCTTTTTGCTACCACTGTAGCAAGTCTTCCGAGAATTGCGTTCCTTCCATCAATGACTGTAACCATTCAAATCACCTCATGATCCTAACTTTTGAACCTTTCGGGTTCTCTGCCATGAGTTGTGCTATGGTCATGGTCTTTCCGCCTGCGGCCTTGATTCCGTCCTCAGCTGCTGCTGAGAAACTGTATGCTGCAACGGTGATCTTCTTCGATATGCTGCCTGCTGCCAAAACTTTTCCGGGGACGATTACCGTCTCACCGTCTTTGACATATCTGTCCAATTTGCTAAGATTGGTCTCAGCCCAATTTTTCTTGGACTTTTCGAGCCTCTTAGCAATGTCTCGCCAGATAGCAGCCCCGTTCTCCCTTTCTTTTGCTTTCAGATCGCTGATGAGAGCGATGAGAGCAGGGTCTGTTTTGTTGAAACTTTGTGGTCTCATTTACTGACTCTCCCGACATTCGGTATTCTTCGCAAATATGCACGCTATTAATAAAGGTTGCTTTTACTTTATAGGCGGGAACAGTCAACTGCTCTGACAGAGTATGCTGCATTGTTCATCATGTTTTGATTTGGACATAGGATGACAATGCATATGTGCCAGCAGTAAGAAATTTTCATTACCGCCTCGCGTGCGCGCCTCGCACTTATTAATATAGGAGGACAGTTTAACCGTCCACACGGTGTAATTCATGATAAGATTCGGACCGGCCGGAATACCATTGTCCTGTAAGGGACGTACGCTCAGAGACGGAATTGAGGATGTTCACAATCTCAGCCTTACCGCATTGGAGATACAAATGGTCAGATCCGGGACTATCGTCGCATATCCTGATGAGGATGATGTCGGCGTTATGATGAAAGACCTTGAAGGCCGTCTTATCGTCGAGATCGAAAGAGACGGTAAGCTCATCACCGATCCTAAGACCAAAATCAAAGAGGACGACACATTAATCCAGATGACGGCCGCACTCACTAACAACTTCAACGAGGTCTTCGACATCGGAGAATATGCCAAAACTGTTGATGTCGATGTCTCCATACACACACCGAATTACATGGATCTTGGTTCCAATACACCGCTCACTGATGATTGCATCAACAGCATCAGACATGCAGCATTGATCGAGAATGCACTTGGCGGCAACATCGTCGTTACCAACCTGGGTCTTTACAACGGGATAGATAACGAATCCGATTTGGATGACAATATCTATGCCAATGTGAAAGCACTGATGAAGTGGTGGAAGACAAAGAAGCTGACACCTAAGTTGGGTGTTGAGATCACAGCACAGGATGAGGTGTTCGGATCGTTGGAACAGATACTCGATATGTGTGACGAGATCAAGGGCTTGGTGCCTGTAATCAACTGGCCTCAGTATTACGTAAGAGCAAGCGGTTCTCTCATTGATCAGGAGGATTTCCAATATGTCCTTGACCAAGTAGAACCTTACTGTACAGATTGCCACATCCACACACTTTTCGCAGGTGTCGAGGCACCTGATATGCCGAACTACCGCCTCACACCGATTAAGAAAGGCGACCTCAAATTCGATACACTCGCAGAATGTCTCGTAGAGACAAAGCCTGATATGACCATCATATCGGCTTCGCCGCTCCTTGAACACGATGCGATGTATATGAGGGTCATCCATGAGAGATACCTGAGCAAGAAGGTCGCTAAATCGATAAGAGCCAGGAAGAAGGAAGAGGAAGAAGATGCCAAAGAAAACTCCGATGAAGAAGAGGAATTGTGAACCTGCGGACGATCTTCTCGAAGGAATAAGAAAATCAATCTCATCCGTCAAACCTGAAGTCCAATCAAAGTTCATCGATATGATCGCAGAGGCAAAGACCGTTTTCATCTACGGCGCAGGGAGATCCGGGTTGATAGGGCAGTTATTCGCGGTACGTCTGGTACAGATCGGTCTCAATGTTCATTTCATAGGCGATATGACGACACCGATAATAAGTTCCGAAGATGTTGCGATATTGATATCCAACACCGGAGAGACGATGTCTGTGGTTCAGACGGCCAACATAGCAAGGCGTCTCGGATGCAATGTGATATCCGTCACCAGTAACGAATCCAATAAACTGGCACATGCTTCAAATCATATCGTTGTACTTGAACAGGAAAAGAAAATTGATTCCGCTCCATTGGGAACGATGTTTGAAGACAGCGTGAGCATCTTCTTTGACAGCATAATCCCCAGATTGATGGAAAAGCTGAATGTAACAGAAGATGACATGCGCAAAAGACATGCTATCTGGGTCTAACCCTGCATGACGATCATGTCTACCGGCTGAGGATCTTTCAAAGTACTGTCGAATACTTTCATTTCCTTTCTCACAGGATCGATCACGATTGCAAAACCGCATTCCCCGCCGAATATACCATCCTGTGTCTCCACATCGGTCGGAGACATGAAACATCCGATGTTCAGATGTGAATGATACCATCCAACGATACATTCGCCGTCCTTCAGGACCAGTTTGTCAAAGAGCTCATCCATCGATTCCTTGTCAAATCTCACGCTCATTGGATCTGCGATCAATCCAGATGTTGCTATATTGCTGACAACGGCATACTGACCTTCATCATCTTTGTAGAATCTGCCAATGAGCAGCCCCATTATCTCGATCCCTTCATCCAATCCTGCATCGGCGTGATCGGTTATCACTGAGAGTGTTATGTCGGATACGTAAAATCTCACGCCTTTTACGGTTCTTTTTCTGAATTCTATCTCAGATTTCTGGGATGATATTATCTTCATTCGCTCTCCGCCGTTTTCACATCGTATTTCACAGTGCTGTTGTTCTTGAAGAATTCTGCCGCTTCCAAGCATGATTTCGTACCGAAAGGATTGCTCGGATTGGGTTCTGTTATGAGTGTCGATATCGAACAAAGAAATGATTTCAGTCTCATGCCGTATGTCCATTCATTCAGCATCTTTATGCATACCAGTCCGCCGTCCTCCGGCATCATGATATTGGGATGGAATATCTTCGATCTCCACCTCACTTCCGGCTTGGATTGCCCGTATTCCTCTGTTATGATTATCGAGAAATCATGATCCGATGTCAGTTTGTCCTTTTCAGAATATGCCATCACATTGGATAGATGCATGTCTATCTTGTACGGGAAATCAATATCCTCTGGATTCACCTTGAAATCCTTTCCGAGATATTCCTTGCACTCATCCAACTCGTTGATGAGTCTTCTTACAACGATCTCCTTCGGGTAGCTCATTCCATCCCGCCTTCGGGATCTGGTATTAGTTCGATGATGTCATCAGATACCAATCCGCATTCTGAGACTGTCTTGGAAGGTGTGAGAAGCGTCTTTCCTTTTTTGAGTATGAATGCGCCGGAACTTCTGTTCCAATATTCTGCTGCGCTGTCCACTATCTCGGCCACTTTATCTTCGGATTCCACTTCCATTCTTAATGTGGATCCGTTCGATACATTCTTGACTGTTATTATTATCGACATTCTATCACTTCATATGATTCGGACATTCCGGATTGATCGGTATCTCGTATGTCTCCAGCGTACCCATCTCTCCGTTATAATATGATATGTTCCTGATGCACAGATCCTCCCTCCCTGATGCGACCTTTATCGCTTCACGTACCTGGATGCCTGCGATTATCGCTGTCGTCGTTATCTCGGAAGCTATCTTCGGAACGAATGCATGACCGTTGCCTGTGCATGTGAAATGCTCCTCCTGCGATTCCACATGAGAACGGTTGAGGAAACATTCGTAACATGGACCGTCAGGCAATACTGTCTGTACCTTTCCGATCATACCGTCGGTGGCTCCGTCGATGTACGGGATTTTATTGAAATATGCAAAAGCATTCACATGTAACCTGGTTTTTATGTTATCCAGACAACCCAATATTATGTCATAGTTCCAATCATTCAGATCCTGAACATCGGATACTATCGCTTTGATGTCACACCCGGGATCCAATTCCATAGCTCTTTCAGCTACGATCTCCGACTTCTTCACAGTCCTGATGTCCTTCTCTCTGAAAAAAAGACATCTGCTGAGATTGGAGAGAACAATATCGTCGTTATCGATGAGTGTTATATCTCTGAAACCTGCCAGGACCAGATTCTTGACAGCTTCATTCCCTAGTGCCCCGGCACCGACGACCAGACATCTGGATCTGTGTATCTTTTCTATATCGATCCATTCTATCCTCTTCATTCTGTCGAATCTGTCCTCATCGACGAAATTTGTCCTTACTGTGTGTGCCATAGACGACTGCCAGAATCCGTAGGCGTATAGAGGATTAAATATTATTCAGACAATAAGCTAAATATGGTATACCTACCCGATCACGGCCATTGCAAATATTGCGGAGATCCGACAAAATTCGGAGATGACTATTGCGATGATGATTGCAAAGCACTTTACAATGCACGGGAGAAAGCTGAAAAAATGAAAGATCTGCGTTTCTATGCATTGATTGCGGCATCGATCATTGCATTATTAGTCGTAGGTGTCATAATCAACACTGTCTGATTGCTTCGACCATTTTCCTGACATTGTGCACTCTTACTATGTTTGCACCCGATTCGATCGCTTTCATGTGTATGTCCGTTGATGCATCATCCAGATCTGCATCAGAATAATATTTCGACAGGAATCTCTTTCTTGATGCTCCGATGAGTACAGGACAATCCAATGAATAATCACCAACATGCAGACAGATATCATAATTCTGTTCCTGGCTCTTACCGAATCCGATGCCCGGATCCAATATTATGTTCTTGATCCCTGCTTCCGATGCAGCATTCTTCCTTTCTCTGAGGAATCCGATGATCTTCTCTCTGTAGTCCCGACCCATCGTTTGTCCGTGTGAGAACGGCATATCATATGTGTGCATTATCACAACTGGCACATCCGCAGATGCGACCAATTCCATCATACCCGGAGACCTGAGTGCGTTTACATCATTGATGATATCCGCACCTGCATCCAATGCCATCTCTGCAACATCGGTTTTCATTGTGTCAGCAGAGATCAGTACATCAGTTGTCTGCGACAGCTCTCTTATCAATCCGATGATCCTTTCAGATTCTTCATCTGCAAATACAGATACCGCACCGGGGCGGGTGGATTCGCCGCCGATGTCTATTATGTCAGCACCCGCATCGATCTGTTCATACGCGTGCTTAAGTAAATCACTCAGATCAGTACGGCCGTCACCTGAGAAGGAATCGGGTGTCGCATTGACGACACCCATCACCTTCGGTCTTTCGTATGTTATGTTACGTTTTCTGCAGAACGTGATCATAACAATTCATCGATCAATTCCATAAGATCGACGACTTTGACATCCTTTCCGTCGGAACCGAATATCAGATTGCTCACACAGAACGGACATGCAGTGATGATCGTCTTCGCTCCGATGTCCAATGCTTCTTCGACCCTTGTGGATGCGATCCTCTTCGATTCCTCTGGATATGCGGATCTGACACCTCCGCCGCCTCCGCAGCAGTGACTTGTCGATTTGTTGTACTGCATCTCCTTGAATTCCAACTCGGGGATCTTGGCGATGACCTGTCTCGGAGCGTCGTAAACCCCTGCATGTCTTCCGAGATGACACGGATCATGATATGTTGCCACACCTTTCATCGGTTTGAGCTTGAGTTCCCTGTCTGCAAGGAACTCGGTCATGTGCTGTACTTTGAACGGAACATCAACGTATTTCGGATACTCCTCTTTGAACATCCTGTAACAGCCGGCACATGAGAGAACGAGTGTCTTCACACCGAGCGCTTTGATGTTGTCTACATTCTTCTGCATGTATTTCTTGACGTCTTCAATATCCCAACCGACTCTTTGCATGACCGAACCGCAGCAGACCTCGTCGATTGTGGTATAGTCCACTTTCAGTTTGTCAAGTATCGACAATGAGGCCTGGGATGTCTTCTTCGCCCTGTATGTTGCTGTACATCCTGCGAAATATCCGATCTCTGCTTTCTTCGGTTTCTTTCCCAATGTTTCAACAACCGACTTCTTTTCACCGTACGGGTTGTTGAACTTGAGAATATTGTCTACCATCGCTTTATGCTTAGGCAGCATGTGGCCGTTCTTCACAAGGTCAGCTCTGCAGAGTTCGATGATATCCACGATCTTCACTTTTGACGGGCATCTGCGTACACAGTCGGCACACGTCGTGCATGTGTACATGTTCTCGATGACCGAATCATCTGCCTCGATCTCTCCGTTCAGCAGCCCGTATGTGAGAACGATACGTCCCCTGGAGAGAGCTGAATCCCAGCCTATTGCTTTGAATGAAGGACATACGCTCTTACAGAATCCGCACATTGTGCAGACGTTGACCGCGTTCCTCACTGCTTCCAATCTGTCTGTCTCAAATGCCATTTTATTCCACCATTGGTATTGTGACGCTTCCGTCCATCAGGATGATGACCCTTGCGTCTGGATTGTCCTTGAATGCTTCCGCCATCGCATCTGCGACCGACGGGAACTGTCTCATGTTCGCTTTCGATATCAGCTCGTCATCCAGATCCGTGACGGTCCAGATGCTTGCCCATGTGGCGATCTCCGCCATCTTTGCGGCTTTGTGATATCCCAATTTGTATTCTTTGGAAAGGTTCTCAAGAACTACCTTGGGATCGCTGGATGTTGATAACTGAGTAAGGAATGTCGGATGTCCGATGCCTTCTCTGCATTTGGACACCATGATTATCTTTCCGCCCTCCTTCAAAGCCCATTTGCCGTTATCCAATGCTTTCTGCGACTGATACAGATCAACATCCATAGGATACGGTGCCACGGATATCACCACATCGGCCTTCTCCGGGATAGGCGCGATGAATACCTCTTTCGCCCATGATACCGCGGTATCGAATGCCTTGTTGAGATCTCCTGCAGCTACCTTGTACACATTCTGATGTCTGTCCATGACGATCTGTATCGAGAATATCTTCTTCCCTTTGATGCACTCCAGTGCATCCATCATGTCCTCATGTACGGGATTGCCTTCGAGAGCGAGCGCCTGTGCCTTCTCTTTCATGGCAAGTTTATGGTTGGCCTCCACTGTCTTATAGGATGCTACACCTGGGAGAAATGATTTCCTGCCGCCTGTGTATCCCGCGAAGTAATGTGGTTCGACACTTGTGATGATGACCATCCTGTCGGAATCCACTGCGATCTTGTTCACTTCCATCGGAGTCCCGTTCTTGGAATCCCCGAGATACACACATTCCGATTCCTTTGCTTTATGACAGATGATCCGGTCCTTCAGATACTGATAGTGTTTTCCGAAGACGAAATTGTATTCTTCTTCGGTCATGTCCCTGTGCGTTCCTGTCGCTATGAGGTATCTCGCTTTCTTGAGATCCATCCTCTTGGAGAGTGCATCGAGCACTTTGGCTGTAGGCGTGGGTCTTGTTCCGTCGTTGACGATGAATACGATATCCTCACCGCCTTTCAGGAATTCATCCAGTGAATCGTATCCTATCGGATCGTCTATCGCTTGATTGATGGTCTCCTCCGGAGAACCGCATTTCACATCTTTGGGGTAGAACAGTCCGATCAGATTCTTATCTGGAATGTCCACTTTCTGGACTCCGTCCTTTCCGTATCTGATATCTATCTGCATGAGAACCAAGACACGATTTGCGACAGACTATATAATCGTGTACACGCAGGCGCATGGCAAATGGAGTCCTAACGTGAAAGTTAAGAAGAAGTTTTATGAAATATTGGGAACAAAAAAATATGAAAGTTGAGGAAAAAATTTTTTGAAATATTAGGAATTTTTACATTATTATTGTTTGCTGGCACTTCACAAATCTAACTTGACGGCACATATGTCGTTTCTATTGCAGATCTGAAACCCTGATCACAGTCTCTTTTCATCGTCCGTGTCATCATTCCTGATGATACGGGCCACTTTTTTCTTACTGATGGGTTCATCTTTTTGTACAACATTTGACTCGTCTTTATCCGACAATGTATCGGCACTTACAGTCTTCTTTCTTTTAGCGAACAAGTTTGCCAGACCTCTTGGACCCAATGTCTCTCTCCAGAATCCAGGTGTGAGGACTGCAATCACAGTGATGATCTCCATACGTCCCAGGAACATGATGAAACAGGTGAATAATTTTGCAGCAGGATCGAGAAGACAGTAATTTCCGAACAGATCGCCGGCTCCAGGGCCGGTACCAGATACTATCGCGACGGATGTGAAGAATGCATCCTCGAAATTCATGTTCACGCCCTGAATGTTATCGAACACAATTGCAGCTACAAAAATTGTTATCGCGAACATCATTGCTACCATAGTCGCATTATGCACTATCTCGTTATCCACACCTTTCTTGTCCAATTTAACACCGAAAACGGCATTCGGGTGCACATAGTTTCTCAGCTCATTGACCAGCGATTTCATTATCAACAAGGCCCTTGTGATCTTGATACCTCCGGATGTTGAACCAGTGGAACCTCCTATGAACATAATCAATATCAATATGGAGACACCGATTGCTGACCATTCTTGTATGTAATTCATCGTAGTCAGACCTGTGGTCGTTCCCAATGATATCACTGAGAAGAATACATCAACGATACTTTTTGCCGGATCTGATGGAGCATTCGAATTGGTGATGAACGTTACCAGGCACAATAGAATCGCCAATGACCCCAGCCAAATTATCATCGCTTTGAATTCCTCATTTCTCTTGAATCCTCCGAATTCCCTCTTGACAACGGCTCTGTACAGAAGGTAGAAGTTCGTAGCGCTGAGGAGCATGAAGATCATGACCGCTATCTTTGTCAGAATATCGAAATCAGCGAAACTGCTGTTGCTGACCATGAATCCTCCGGTACAAACGACCGACATCGCGATCGATGCTGCATTAAGAAGCTCATTCTCGTGACCCTGTACTTTGAGAATTATGAACAACACTGCGAAATAGATCAGGGTCAGTGCGACATAGACTATAATGTACTGCTTTGCGGCCTTTCCCATCTTGACATAAAGATTTCCGGAACCTGATCCGGACATCTCATTCTGCAGCATACCTCTGCCGCCGCTCACGACCATCGGTATGATGAACATGAACATGATGACGATTATGATACCCCCGATCCACTGGGTCATGGATCTCCATGTCAGGATCCCCCATTCCATGGAATCCACATCAGATATGACTGTAGCACCGACAGTGGTGAAACCGCTGACTGATTCGAACAGAGCATCAATGAACGATAAGCCGTAGAAGAGATAAGGGACCATACCGAAAATAAAAAGACCGAACCAGATTACGAAGATCATCAGCAATCCGTCCATAGGGCGCATGGTCTTCGGACTCTTGAACATCAGTGTCAGGAACAATGATACCGCCAATCCGATAATCATCGCGATCAGCAGTCTGCCGACGTTCTCTCCATGGCACATTGCCATTATTATCGGGATTATCATCAGAAGACTTGTGAAGAGTAAGGATACACCCAAAACATGAAGTGTACTGCTCTCCCTCCTCGCAGCTGAGAATGTCTCTAATGACTCCGCAATACTCATCGGTATCCTGTATCACGTCACATTAGATTAACGTTCCTTCGCAAAATACGTGAGTGATATATATCCAGATGATATCTGACACATAATGGCCACATTGAAAGAGGTCGGCGAGAGGCAGCTGATCAGGAATATCAAGAAGATCATCAGACCCTCCGAGGATGTCAGGGGCACGGATGACGACGCCGCATTCATGAGGACTGACGATGTTGTCGTATGTTCCGACCTTGTCACTTTTGAGAGACATAAACCGAAGGGGATGTCATCCGAAAAATTCGGATGGACCGCTGCAGCCGTTAATTTCAGCGATCTCGCAGCGATGGGTGCTACGCCCATAGGGCTAATGACATCTCTGGCACTTCCTGAGGATCTTGATGAGTCCGAACTGTATGATATGGTCAGCGGTCTAGATCAGTGTGCTGAATTCGCAGGAACAACGATCATCGGAGGCGATACGAAACCCGGTCCGGGAGTGATATCGTGCACTGCATTGGGAAAGATGGAAGGGCGTACTCCCATGTTGAGGAATGGCACGAATCCGGGGGACATCGTTGCAGTGACAGGTTCTTTGGGCGGTCCGGCCGCAGGATTCCACGCCCTGAAGAACGGAATAGATGCTGATGATGCTGTATTCAACCTCTTCACACCGGTTCCGATGATCAAAGAAGGGATCCTTCTTTCGAAGAGCAATAAAGTAACATCATGTATCGATCTGTCGGACGGATTGGCCACCGCTGCGAATATCATCTGCGAACAGTCACATGTAGGTATGGAGATAGTCTTCGAATTCCTTCCTGAGGCACCCGATGTAGAGTACGTCAGCGAACTGGTGCATGTCTCCAAAGAGGATATGCTGCTGAATTTCGGAGGAGAGTACGAACTGATGTTCACATTTGCAAAAGAGGATATCTCAACACTTCAGGATCTCGGTGTATACTTTTCGATAATCGGACATGTGACCGATGACGACGGCGCATATCTGCTTAAGAATGATGAACGTACCAGATTGGAATACGGAAGATACTGAGTTCACATGAACGGTATGAACAATATGCTTCCGATGAACAACATGAAGATGTACGCCACTGTTATCGGAACTATGAACGGGATTATGACAGAGACAAGAACATCCTTCCTCCCTGCCGATTCCAGTCTGTCGTATGCTCCGCAATCCGTCTCGTTCACACGCATGACTGTGCCATTGATCACGTCCTCCTTCGGCCAGACGTGTGATCTTCTGGCCTTTTTAATCGGCATTCTGAGCATCGTTACAGTCAATATGTCGAGATGATCCCCGTTCCTCATCTTCCTGATGATTATCCATAACAGTGCCAGCAATGATAATAATGCTGCATGGAACAGCAACACCACAGGATATGCGAACAATAATTCCGTATCAAAATCAGGGACAGGGATCAATGTGTCCACCAGATACGGATATGTTTGGAACACCATCGCGATGGTGATGAGACACTTCGCATCCGCGCCTCCTTTCAATATTCCTGACAAATACATCACGTAGAACAGAATGAAGCACACTGGCACTACAGTAAATTGTCTTATGATCTGGTCATCGAACATTGTTGCAATCGGGTAGATGAATAACACAGCCATCAACAGATAGTACATCACGGACAGAAACACCGTCCTGTTCATATCCACCATAATCTCCAGAAGTATCATCGCCGTACCGATGATCATCATCCAATGCTGAAATCCCATACCGTCATGTATGCACATGAAAACTATGCCGGTGATACCGATTATCCACCAATGGATATCCGGTATCTCTCTATATCTCAGATCGAAATAGGATGCAGATACCAGTACGAGCAATACGATGATGACGGGGATCACTGCATAATCCATGCTAGTCAGATACCATACTTATTAAAGAGAATATCTATCGGTATCCCATGAGAAGAATATCATTGATGCTCGTTGCAGCAACGATCCTGTTGCTGACTTTGGCACCGGCTTTCACAGGTGCGGAGACGGAGAGCATCAATGTCGGTGACATCACGGTGATGACATTCTCGGATCAGATAGATCTGGACAGGGATGACGGAGGTCAATTCAACATCAACCTCCATAACAACAGCTCAACACCTGTCGTTGTGAAGATATCCAAATCAGATTCAACGCCAATCAACATCAAACTCGACGGGGTCAACATCATCGGTGCCGACGAGACCTGTTCTGTAAGAGGGCAGATGGTCACGGATGTCACCACGGACCCGATGGTGTACGACGTGATCATCGAAATATCTGTGATCAATTCGGATGATACGATCTCCACCGGGGATCTGCACATCTATGTGAATGTGACACCGGAATACTACGACGGAGGGTATCGCTGTACATTCATGGGACTGTTCAAACTCCCTGCACCGCTGAACACTGATTTCTGCGCAATCACACTTACCATTCTGGGATGGGTCATTGTTTCTGCTCTGATCTCTCTCATTTCATACGCAGTCATAAGATTGATCTTCAAATCCGATGAGGATGATGCCAAGAAAGAAGCGATGAAAATGGCATTGGGGGTGTTCATCATCTCCATGCTTTGTTCCGTTCAGAATATTCTGTTGGTCGCAGGATTATCAGGAAAAGCGATAACGATTACCGGTACGATCTCAAAATTCGCCATATTGATTGTGGCTGCAACCACTGTCTGGAATCTGTACAGGATATTCGTCATCAATGTATTCCATAAAGTCGATGAAAAAACGGGAGGCGCTGATGTATCTCTCATACCTCTGATGAATTTCATAGGAAAGATCGTGATCATATGCGCAGCGGTAGCATACGGACTGGCATTGCTCAACATAAGCCTGGTGGGAATCGTCACAGGTGCAGGTCTCGCAGGTATCGCAGTGTCTTTGGGGGCCAAACCTGCACTGAACGAACTGTTCTCAGGATTGACGCTGATATTCACAAAACCGTTCGTGATCAATGATGTCGTACAGATAGACGGCGGAAGCGATATCGATGTGAAGAAAATCGGAATACTGAAGACCGAATTCGTCACAGAGTATTCCAATGATGTCATCACAGTGATGAACAGCAAACTGGCAACATCGGCGATCACCAACATCACCAAGACAGGCAGGAATTACCGTGTATCCCTGGATGTACTTGTTTCTGAGGATACCGATCTGGAGTTGGCCAAGAAACTCATACTGGAATGCGCCGACAGAGAACCGAATGCACTTAAAACAGGCAGGGACATAGAACCGCCTGCAGTCATGGTCGACGTGAAGAGCATAAAAGGACAATGCAAACTCACGCTCGTATTTTATGCTAAGAAATATGATGACAGCTGGAGCGACAGGGGAAGACTTCGCGAAAACATATTGAAATCATTCAGAGAGAATGATATTTCAAGACCGTACATCTGCAGCACGGTCAACATCATCGGAGGGGAGAAGAATGAATAAGAGAATTGCACTCGTTTTGACATCCCTCATACTTGCGACGCTGTTGATATCCCCGATCGCATCGGATGCTGCTGAAATCCGCAATATCAATGGAGCCAACATTTCCACTTTCGATAATGAATTGGACATTTCAGCAGGGAATACTGTAAAAGTGACTGTGAGTGCCGTAAATGTATCCGATGATACACTAATTGTGAAGCTCCATCCCTTGCATGGGAACATATCGGTATCATTCCAGAAGGATGAATACATAATCGATCCGAACGAAGCGGCCGAAATGGAATTCAGCATATCAGCGGACAAATATCTGAATAACTGTATGATGACTGCTCCTGTCGTCATAGGAGTGTACAATTACGGTACAGAAGTGACGGAAGAGACAACGATCACATTCACACTGAACGTCTCGAACGGCTACACCGTTGATTCCGAATTCAACAGAATATTGGGTGTGTTCCCTCCGCTCCCGGCACCTCTGAACACCCCGTTGGTATCTGCAGCCGTATCTATGATACTCTGGTTCGCGATCGCCTGTGTCATAATACTTGCAATCTACTTCCTCATAGTCCGCAGACTCTTCAAAGATTACAGAAACGACTCTAAGAGCATAATGAAGATCACCGGTACAACTGTCATGGCGGTCATACTGCTGTACGGTTTCTGTCAGTGTCTGAACATCTACGGTGCCGATCCGATAATCATCGATATTGTGAAGAAGGTCACAGATTTCATATTCATCATATTAGGTGCGATAATCATCTGGAATCTGTATTCAGCTGCAATATCCGCACTCATGCACAGGGCGGAGGCCAAAGGCAAGGTGGCGAATGTCGATGATGCTGTGATCCCATTGTTCATACTGATCGGAAAGGTCGTCCTTTTCATTGCAACTGCAGGTGCTGTCCTTTCGGTCTTCGGATTCGATCTGATCGCACTGCTCACCGGTGCCGGAATATTGGCTTTGGCGGTATCTCTGGGTGCTCAGAACACACTACAGCAATTCTTCGCAGGATTGACTATCTTGATCACAAGACCGTTCACCATCGGGGATATGGTCACATTGGGCGACGGTAAAACATATGAAGTGATTCGCATCGGTGTCCTGAACTGTGAATTCAAGAATTGGCTCAACCATGAATATACGACGATGCCTAATACCATGGTCTCGAACTTCAAGATCAACAACATAACGAAGAAGACCAAAGCATTCAGGATCGTCAGCTACTTCGATGTGGATTATGACGCTGACATAGAGAAGGCCAAGGAGATCATACTTGAAGTCGCAAAGAAGAACGAACACGTCCTTCTTGACGGACAGTATTCCAAACCGTCCGTCAGATTGGAAAGATTCGACAGCTCCAGTGTCGTACTGATGCTCTCATGCTACATCGATGATTTCGAGAACAATCTCGTCGTATCGGGACAATTGAATGAAGCGGGATACAGAGCATTGAAGGATGCAGGCATAGAATGCCCGTTCGATACATACGATATCCACATATCCAACTGAATACTTATTATACAGAGAATGTGGTGAACCGTACATACACCAAAAAGGTGAATGAAAATGGCAATCAAGAACAAGTATCTGAAGGATGTGTTGGCAGGTCTCAAAGAACGTAACAAGGACCAGCCTGAATTCCTTCAGGCAGTCGAAGAGGTCCTGGAATCACTGGAACCTGTCGTCAACGCCAGACCTGAGATCGAGAAAAACAACATCATCGGAAGATTGGTGGAACCTGAGAGGATTATAACATTCCGCGTATCGTGGATGGATGACAAAGGCAACATCCAGGTCAACCGCGGGTACCGTGTGCAGTTCAACTCCGCCATAGGTCCGTACAAAGGAGGAATCAGACTCCACCCTTCGGTCAACTTATCGATCCTTAAATTCCTGGGATTCGAACAGATCTTCAAGAACAGCCTAACCACACTTCCGATCGGAGGAGGAAAGGGAGGTTCAGATTTCGATCCCAAAGGAAAATCCGACAATGAGATAATGAGATTCTGCCAGTCATTCATGACCGAACTCACTAAATATGTAGGGCCTGACACGGATGTTCCCGCAGGAGATATCGGTGTTGGATCCAGAGAGATCGGTTATATGTTCGGACAGTACAAGAAACTGCAGAACGAACACACTGGTGTACTCACAGGAAAAGCAATATTCTGCGGAGGATCACTCGCAAGGACTGAAGCAACAGGATACGGATTGTGCTACTTCACGGATGAGATGCTTAAAGCCAACAAACAATCGTTCAAAGGAAAGACTGTTGTCATATCAGGTTCAGGAAATGTGGCGACGTATGCCTGTCAGAAGGCCACACAGCTCGGTGCAAAGGTCATTGCCATGTCGGATTCAAACGGATACATCTATGATCCCAACGGAATAGACTACAAGACCATCAAAGAGATCAAAGAGGTCAAGAGGGACAGGATCAAGACATACCTTGATTATGTCAAGGATGCGAAATACACAGAAGGATGCAAAGGCATCTGGACCGTGAAATGTGACATCGCACTTCCGTGCGCAACACAGAATGAGATCGATGAGGAAAGTGCGAAGATACTCGTCAAGAACGGTGTATTCGCTGTCGCAGAAGGTGCGAACATGCCGTCCACACCGGGTGCGATTGCAACATTCCAGAAAGCAGGCGTACTCTTCGGTCCTGCGAAAGCGGCCAATGCAGGCGGTGTAGCCACATCCGCATTGGAGATGTCACAGAACAGCCTCAAACTCGCTTGGTCGTTCGATGAGGTGGATCAGAGACTCCACTCGATCATGGTTAACATCTATGTTCAGGCATCCGAAGCTGCAAAGAGATACGGTATGGAAGGCAACCTTGTAGCAGGTGCGAACATCGCCGGATTCGAGAAAGTGGCCAATGCGATGCTTTGGCAGGGACTTACCTATTGAAACTTCAAAATGTGGGCAAAGGCCCACATCATTCTATTTGACATTAGAAAAGTAACCATATAGGCCGTTTTATCTCTGATCATCTTCAAAAAAAAACTACAACTTACCATTCTAAAAGATGGATTGATGCCGTCATCGCGTTTGGTTGTATACCACTAAATATTAATGTTTGCTTATAAACGTTTGATAGTATACTATAGTCTCATTGAAACCCTCCGATGAACCATCTATCCAATCTCAAACGGAATAGACAATCGATGTTGTAGGCCAGACATTTCAGCAATACCTTGATCTCCCTTGAGATGTCCTTTATCTCTGCGATACATGAACCGCACA
>JAZRYJ010000029.1:0-49291 GCA_045600635.1 Candidatus Methanarcanum sp. | reverse complement strand
CAGTAAAATTCATATAATCCATATAGGGATTATACAATATAAATATTTCGACAAACTTCGATTGATGACCAGATGGAAAAATTAAGATTTGTTAAAATGAATCGACAATGATCTTTAATCCCTAAATTGAGGATTCAAAGTCATAATTTAATATCGCCTTAACAGTATAATAACCATTTTGTTACATTCATGCATGACGCCATGTGAACAAAGATAATTGTGACACCATGTTCCTCTCTCACGCACGTTTATAACAATAATAGACAATCACGTTGACATGCATATGATCACTGACGTCGGAATGGAATTCGACGTTCTTAGAGAGAACAGCAAGATAGCTCACGAGAACTATCACATGCTGAAAGACCACAACATATTCTCAGTCGATTTCATGGGTTCCATCGGTGCCGGCAAGACAGCGATGATCATCAAGCTCGCAGAGAAACTGAGGGCAAAAGGACTGAAAGTAGCGGCCATCGCAGGAGATGTCACTGGTGTCGATGATTTCTCAAGAATGGAGAAATCCGGGATTAACGCAGTGAACTGCAACACAGGAAAGGACTGCCATCTTACAGCACATATGATTCATAAAAAGTTGCATCAAATGGATCTGGATGACATCGATGTACTGTTCATAGAGAACGTCGGTAACTTGGTGTGTCCCGCCGATTTCCCGTTGGGAACGGATTACAGGGTCGTAGTCATCTCGACAACAGAAGGAGACGATATGGTCAGGAAACATCCGGACATATTCATCCATTCAGATATCGCGATATTGAACAAGATCGACATCGCGGACGCCGTAGGTGTCGATCCTGAAGTGATAGTGAAAGATTATGAGAAGCTCACCGGCGGGAACAAACATATCTTCAAGACCAGTGTCAGAAAGGATACAGGACTGGATGAGATCTTAAAAACAATGGAGCTGTGAACATGGTCAGAGTATTAGTAATCGGAGGAGGCGGACGTGAACACGCTGCAGTAGAGGCATTCCACAGATCTGGTGCAGAGATATATTCGGTGATGAAGAATTCCAATCCCGGGATCATCAAGAGAGTGAAGGATCATCTTCTGTGCTCTGAGACCGATGTCCCCAGAGTGTGTGCATATGCTAAGGAAAAGAAAATAGAACTGGCATTCGTAGGTCCTGAAGCTCCGTTAGAAGCCGGACTTGTGGATGAACTGGAAAAGAACGGCATAAAATGCGCTTCACCGACCAAAGCAGCGGCCAGGATAGAGACATCCAAATCATTCATGAGAGAACTCGTTAAGAAACACAACATCGACGGAAATCTCGATTTCGCATCATTCGATAATGCGAAGGATGCAGAAGAATATGTGAAGAATGTGAAACACGAGATCGTGGTGAAACCTGTGGGACTCACCGGAGGAAAAGGTGTGAAAGTACAGGGAGAGCATCTCCACAGCTTCAAAGACATCGCAGAATATATCGAAGAGATATTCGACATGAACATCGGAGGCGCTGGCGTCATCCTGGAAGAAAGAGCTGTGGGAGAAGAATTCACCCAAATGGTGTTCTGCGACGGAAAGCACATCAGTCCCATGCCGTTGGTCCAGGATCACAAGAGAGCTTATGAGGGCGATCAGGGCCCGAACACCGGCGGGATGGGCTCATACACTGATTCCGATCATTTATTGCCGTTCATAACAGAAGAAGAGAGAAAAGCATCAATGAGGATCATCCAGGATATCGTGGATGCAATGGCGGAAGAGGGATGCCCGTACCGCGGACCGATGTACGGTCAATTCATGCTGACAGTCAACGGACCGAAGATCATCGAGATCAATGCAAGATTCGGAGATCCGGAAGCAATGAATGTTCTGACACTTCTGAAGAGCAATTTCGTCGACGTATGCGAGAAAATGGCAACTGGAACTCTGACTGATAATGTGAAATTCTACAATGATGCTACTGTGTGCAAATATGTCGTTCCGGAAGGATACGGGGTCAAATCGGTTTCAGGAAAAGAAATTTCAGTGGATGTTCAGAGTATTGAAAAATGCAATTCCTGTGTGTATTTCGCCAATATCAATCAGAGCGACAAAGATAAGAACATACTTCTGACAGGCACATCCAGATCCATCGGTATCGTAGGAAAGGGAAAGACGATCGATGAGGCTGAACAGAATTGTGAGAAGGCATTGAAGTTCGTAAAATGCGACCATGTATTCGTGCGTCACGACATAGGTACAAAGGCGCTTGTGCAAAAGAGAATAGACCACATGAAACAGCTTCGCTCAGCACAATGAGAAGAGTCGCCATCAAAATAGCCTATCTCGGCAATGATTTCTACGGTTCCCAGTACCAACCGGGTCTGAGGACTGTAGTAGGTGATATCATAGACGATCTTCACATCATATCTCCTGAGAAGGACACTGAATGGTTCGATATCAAACCGTCATCCAGAACGGATGCGGGTGTGAACGCATTGGAGAATGTCATCGCAATAAACACTGAATTCTCCGATAACTTCACTCTTCTGAAGGCATTGAATTCAGTCTCTAAGAGCATATTCTACAGAAGCATCGCCGATGTCGATGAGGAATTCAATCCCAGATTCGCCAATGAACGTGTTTACCGCTATATACTGCCGTCAGACGGGATGGATATCGATAAAGCGAAAGAATGTTCAAGATTATTCCTCGGAGAACACGATTTCATAAGATTCTGCAAGGTGTACGAAGATAAACCCACTGTAACAACGGTGGATTCCATCGATATCATCGAGAAGAAAGAATATCTGGAATTGACATTCCGTTCCAGATATTTCCTGTGGAACATGATCAGAAAGATCTGTGCCGCAATAGCATCTGTAGGGTCCGGTAATCGCACCATCGATGATGTAAAGAGAGCATTATCGGGAGAGGATATATCCTTCGGTATCGCAAGACCGGATGCACTCACGTTAATGGAAGTGAATTATAGTGATATTGAATTCAAATCCCCGCCGGATGATGCATACGATGAGCGTCTGAAAGATGAATCGTTCTCCGTTATGCTGAAAGAGAATTTTCTATCCTCGCTCTAAACATTTATTCGTTCCGATGTAATCATCCATGTCATGAACGGACTGTCAGAGACAATAAAAACTGCCAATGTCAGGATGGCCGAACTTGAAGCAAAAAGAGAACTCGCCATATCCATGTCAAGAGCGATAATCAGAAAGACGAAGAATATGATCCATGCGATCCACGTCGATAAGGAATATATGCTCATTCAGGGTGAATTGAAACAGGACGTCAAGATGATGGTGTCCAAATTGAAGAATGAACCGTCCATTCTCTATTCAGGCCCTGTGACGGATGCGATGATGGAATTCTCAGAAGCGTTGATCCTTTCATCCATTGTAAGGAAAAAGGATTTACCGTCATATGAATCGCTGAAAGTTTCACCCGAAGCATGGATATTGGGTCTTGCGGATGTCATCGGAGAACTCAGAAGACTTGTGCTGACAAACCTCATGTCCGGCAATATGTCCAAAGCGGAATATTACTTCAATTCGATGGAAGAAATCGGCAATGAGATAATGAAATTCGATGTTCCCGATGCCATCGTTCCGATAAGAAGGAAACAGGATGTCGCCAGAGGCGTTATTGAAAAAACACGTTCCGATATGACGAATGCTGTTCTTATCTCAGAATTGAAATCAAAATCTTAAACAAAAAATTGGGGGTTGAAGAACCCCCGTTTAAAGTTTTCAGCGTCTTGCTTTGGGCTTACCTTTGTTGATCACAGGTTTACGTACGACCCAGATCGTAACAAGGACGAGGACCACCACGATGATTGAAAGAATCACAGTTATGACTGTGTAATCATTCTTACCGGTGAACACCTCTTTCATATTCTCCTCGCCCAGACCCTTGACGTACTGTTTGATGAGATCGTCCTCTGAATCAAGGCAGTATTTGATGTTCTTGGTATCCTTGATGATGTAATCGTATGTCACATCCTTGGTTCCGCCGGCTGTTACAGTGACCCACTGGTGGCTGTCATCCTTTTTCTCACCGTCGACTATGAAGAATGCATTGAAACTTATGTCAGTCTTCCCTGAGTTCTTCACGGTCGCTTTGAGTGTTATCGGATCTACCGCTTTCACATTGGCTGAGATCTTAGACTTCTCTTCGCCGTCCAGCTTGTATGTGATTTCTATCTTGTAGTCACCTGCTTTTGACGGCAGAGTAATCGTAAGCTCAGCTGTACGCTCATTGTCAAGCGTTCCTGAACTCGGCGATATGCTGCCCGATGAACCGTCTCCGATCATGGCAGTGTATTCGTAGACCATATCTCCGTGGATCTTGATCTTCAGAGTCGAACCGACCTTTCCGTAATCATTGTCGACAAATTCGATATTACCGCTGTCAGCAGCATCAGTCGATGCGATGTCACAACAGAGAGCGCCGCCTACTGCGCCGCCTATGAGGAACATTGCCAGTATGAAGTATGTCATCAGCTTTTGCGTGAGAACACCCCCCTTCTGGATCCGAGCCAGATCACAAGGATGACCAGGATCAGGATTATGGCTACAAGGGCCCAGATATATGCCGGAAGTGAGCCTTTATCAGACACCATTCCTCTTCCGTTGACATCGTAGTCAACAGATCCATCTGAATCCATCATCTGCGATTCCACTTTTGCAACACTTGCGCCGCCTGTGGATATGCTGATACCTTCCTTCTCATCTGTCGAGATTACGAATGAAGGTCCGACTACGATCGATGTATCGGAAGTCGGTCTGATCTCCGTGAATACATTCTTAATCTCATCGATATCGAGTTTACCTGTAATAGTGGTAGCTTTGATGTATATCGTTGCAGTCGTGTATCCTTTGACAGGGACTGTGATAACTTTCGCTTTTCCATCCTCTCCCAACAACTTTGAGTAGACTGTGTTGCCGTCGATGTCGGTATAGACGTATTCAAGGATCCAGGTCTTTGACGGGAACATATCCGCCGATTTGAATTCCACATCGAAATATTTGGTGAAGTTATCATCGTTTACTATGGTCATAGCGTACTGATATTCAGCACCGTTGATGATGTCGTTACCGTAGTTGACCTTTGTAGATTCATTATCTGGAACAGTACATTTCCAGTTATCGGTATCATCTGCTGAGAATCCTGCCTTACAGATATCCTTGTCGTTGACATCCTTGACAATTACTTTGAGATTCTCATCGAATTCTGCAACTTTGTCCTTATCTATCGTTCCGACACAATAGATTGTGCAAGAACCGTTGATAGAGGTTATCACATTGAGATGCTGTTCATCAGAATAGAACATGAGTGTGTTCCATGCCGTTCCTTTGGACAGAACATATGTGAGTCCTTCGTTGGTTGTAGTGAATTTGGCTGTGAACTCGATCATAGCCCATTTCTTTCCTTCTTTAAGGTCCTCCATCCATGTAAGTTCAAGTTCTATTGATGCATCATCTTCCACTGGTTCAGGATCGTCACCTGCTTTTGCCATTAGTGAATCAGATGAACTGTTCACTTCTGGTTCAGGTTCAGGCTCATCAACAGGTCCTGTAACAGCCATGTTGTGGATCGCACGTGTACCGTTCGGAACAAGTGGCACATCCAATTCCTCAGCCGTGTATTTCAGAGTCTTGTCGTCGTCGAGCTTCTTCGTTATTTCCACGTAGAAGTCGTATTCTCCGGTCGCAACTATCCATACATTGTACCTTCCGGATGTTACATCGAAAGTCCTTCCGTTGATGGTTATCTTACCGCTCTCATTCATTCCGACGTAACCGAGGATATTGATCGAATCTGCATACTCGACTTTCACTGTTTCAGAAGATTCCTCTGAATCAGCTGAAACATCATAGAACCAGATCTTCAGATTGTCCTTTGCGAGTACTCTTACTTCGAATTCTTTGCCGACCTCGAAGTAATATTTATTGTCGCCCGCATTGTGATACAAACCTTCCTCATCGTCCTCATCATCCTCATCGGTGATAGGGGTTATCTTGAAGGCGGAATCTTCCTCGACATCGGTAAATTCTATCTCCCTGTACTTTGTGGCATCGACCTTGATCGGAATGATCTCTGTGGTCGGGTAAAGGTTGACGTCTCCGAGATAGTTGTAGATGAATCCGTCCTCACCTTTGACGTAGTCAACATTCACTCTGAGCGATGTTGCTGAGAAATTGACAGTCCATTCAGCTTTCGGTTCGTATTCCTTATCATCCACTTTCACAGTGAATGGGTTATCGTTACGGACTTTGACATCATTGACGTGTGCTTTGAAGTCACCCGATTCATTGGTGTACGTCTTTGTGTCAAGATGTGTTTCACTGTCCTCACCCAGGAAGTAGAATATGTCTGTATTCTTGAGTTTGGCAGTCAGTTCGTATTTGTCAACATTATCTGTCGGTATGCAGAATGAGTAACTTCCCACTGAATTGGTGATCACATTGAATCTGTAATCGACAGTCGTGTCTCCGTCTTTCATTGTGATCTTGACTTCTATCGGCATGTACTGTATCTTGTAACTCGAAGTGTACCAGTATGTGATACCGCTCAATGTACGGCTGGATACTGTCTTGAAGTTCTTCTCTGACATATCCTCACTCACACTGATCTTTCCGAGGTATGACTGTGAATCGTTGGTTGCATAAACGATGTAATCTCCCTTGGGAAGATACAGGCCATATCCATTATCCTTGTCAACGGTCACTGTAACCATCTTGTTCGGATCATTGACATCGATGAAGGTTATCTTTCCGCCTATATCAGCATCAGATGAATTCTGCAATTTTCCTGAGATGAAATATCCCTGCTGATAACTGACATCGATCTTTCCTCCCTCTGTTGTTCCAAGGTAGACCTGGTCGCCTTTGACTGAATACACGCCGAATATGGACTCATAACACTTGTACTCCATTCCGTTGTATCCGATACCTGTCGGAACCATAAGAGATTCGTCAACCACATATGCTGTCTGGTAACCGAAGTTGTTGATGAAAACGACATTGCCGTTAGCACCTGTGACCGGTATGGCCTTTCCAACGAATGCTGTTATTGACTGTGATTCGTCGTCACCTGCTTTTATCGTCTTGGATGAGGTCGTGCATATGTAATCCTCAAGTGCGAACACATATGTTCCAGGCACTACATGGAAAACTGCAATTCCCGATTTGTCGGTGGTTGCTTTGTATTCCTCACCGTATGAGGACACGATGGTAACATTCACGTCAGAGATTGTGTTGCTGACAGGATCTTTGACCGTTACAGTCAACTTACCCTGATCCACTTCCAATCTCAGACCTTTTGTTTCACCGTAAGGCGTAAGATACGTCTTGGTTGCATATGTCTGCTTTCCATCGAAAGTCACGACCTTTATGTCGTATGTGTCTGGTACGACTTTATCGAATTTGAAAACACCGTCAGCGGGAACAGCCATACTGTACATCATCTTCGAGTGCTGTCCGATCATAACGATGTTACACTCAGGAAGAGCCAGTGACTGTGTCTTGTCATCATCGTCTTTGTACTCTGCTACAACTGTACCGGATATCACCACATCAAGAACCTGGTAATTAAGTTCAGAATCAATTTCTGTAGTCGAATATACGACAGTTCCGCCGGTAATCGAATCAGTACCTACTGCGATCTCGATCCTTGAGTTGGCTGGATCCTTCACGAATACTGAGTAGTATCCATTTTCATCAGTGAACGCTGTTGCGTGCTGAATGCCATTCTCATCAAAGACTGCCACACGAACGCCCTTAAGTGGTTCGTTGTCAGCATCCACTATGATTCCGTCAACGGTGATGCCGTTGGATGCTGTGACAGATGATGTCTGCATAAGCATTGTATCGGAATTGGCTGATGTTGAAACATACTTCAGGAATACGGGGTATCCTGCAAGATAGTTGATGAGTCCTCCGTCCTTCTCCTGTTTGGCGACGGCATCGGTGTAGAGCATCTTCTCCCATCCGTCAGATGAGACGGTTGCATCCTTGTCCTCGTTGTAGTCCACATACCATGTGCTGTAGTCCACTTCGAAGTTGGCAAGACCGAAACCTGGGGTCGCTTTGTATGCACCGTCGGACAATGTAAGGCCGTTGATGTATGTGAGCGTGCCGTAGTTATCAGTCAATCCGGATTCTGCCGGTGATTTGCCGATGAATCCCCTCCACATGAGCGAATTGTACATCGCTTCAGTGTGTGAGAATATTCCGTAATACTGTGTGAGCCAATCCTTCACAAGGAACTGCGGAACTGTACCGTAAGCATCTGTGATGGAATAGCCATTGATCTTAGCCATCGCTGCGAATGATGAATCATATCCGTAGTAGAGCGGGATCATACTGCTGGATATCATGACATATTCAATCGATTTGCCTGCATGAGCGCATACTGCGTCATACATCTCTGAGAGCTGTGTTGATTGGTATTTCTCAGTCAGGAATGCCACTGCGCGGAGATATGCGACATTCTCATCTGAAACATCTGATGAAAGGATTCCGTATTTCTTGTAATCCTGGAGAAGTTCCTCTCTGATCTGATTCTTCTCATCGCTGCTCAATGACGAGAAGTTCAGATAATTTTTGAATGTATTGAAATCATCTGATGTCATGCCGGCACCTATGAGTGTGCTCTGCATATCGTCGATTCCATTGTAGTACACGATGTAACACATCATTGCTGCGATGGAACCTCCGTTGGTACCGTTGGACAGCAAAATATTGGATGCTGCTACGGTGCCTCTTCCGTATTGATCGGTTATGACATCGAATTTACCGAATGTCGCTGCATCTGCGGAGTAGTCTATCCACGTAACAAGTGACCCTTTATTGTCATCACCTGCGTATTCCTTGAATACAGGGTTGACAACGTAATCTGAATCAGACTTGACGTAGTATCCGGATGCCCCCATGTTGAGTGGGTTGTTCGTATCGTTCGTCGGAATACCTGCATCCATCGCCAATGAGACTGCCGGGACACAGATAATGAAAACGATTGCAAGTATCGAGAGGAACGGGACAGGCTTGATAAGTTTCTTCCAGACCGTCTTGATATTGGTTCCTCTGAATGATTCTTTGTATGCTTTGAAATTCACTGAGTGGATCCATTTCAACAGTACAACTGCGAAACCGATAGCAAATATCGGTGCGAAGATCGCAGCATTGTAATTCGAACCCCAGCTTGTGAAGAATCCTACTATCATCATCACAAGAATGAAGACGTATGTCGGAGATGTGATGTTCTTTCCGATCTTGAGAAGCCTGTAGGCTATCATCGCGAAGGCGAACCACATTGTAACGAATCCGAAGTATGTCGCGAATGTTGAAAATGACAACTTTGTTGCTGAAACGAGTGAACCGTATTCACCTACGTATGGTGAGTTTCCGCCGAATATTGAACTGCAGAAACTTGGTGCCAATGCACCGACGATGATGAATCCGATAATCGTCACGATGACGAATGCCGGGATGGTCCTTGTCCAGTTGATCTTCTGGAATGCTGCGAACAATGCACAGAGCACCACTGCCAATATTCCCGCTGTAATAGTTCCGATCATCATATTGGTCTGACCGGTGGGAATGTAGTAGGCTGCTGCAGCTACCACACCGAAAATAATCGGAATTGAGAAGAACTTGACGACCGGCCATGTATCAACAGCTCTGAAGCGGTTGATGAGCACAGCGACTGCCATTGCAAGCGACAGAAGAACTATGATCGGGTGGAATCCACTTGTCGATAAGACGAGGATTGCCATGATCACTCCTGCTGCAACTGAATAGAGCAACGGCGATTTGCCTTCAACTGGATTCTCTGACAGCTGTACACCTTTGTACAGGACGTACAGAAGGCATATTACGAGGAATGCTGCGAAAGAGATCGTCGTTCCGTTGGAGAACACCGAGTTTATGATTGCGATAGGACACAATGCCAAGAATATCGCTGCAAGGTATCCGCCGACTTTGGATCCTACAATCTCTTTACCGAGCAAGTACATCGGAATGCAAGCAAGCACACCGAAAACTACAGCAGACCAGCTCAATGCTGCTGCTGCGGCTGCTGTTGTACCCATACCGCATGCTGCGAATACGCATCCCAATCCTGCGAGAGCAATATCGAATAATGCTCCGTCAGGAGAAATGGAACCGAACGGATAGAATAACGAACCGTCTAGTCCGTAATGTCCCTGCATGATTTCAGTTATGGTACGTAGATGTTCTGAAGCACTCGTTCCTCCTGACAGCGCATATTCACTGTCAGCGGAAATACCAAAGGCGAATACGAATCTCACAAGGAATGCGACGACTAGTATCCCCAATATGATGAGCGGGTGCTGGTTCTTCTTGAACCAATTCACCTTCTTCTCTTCGGAAGAAGGCACTTCCTCAGGCTTCTGAGGTGTGCTTGATTTTTTTCCGATTTTTAGCATTCTAATAATCTCCGCTTATTTAGAACGAAGACCCATCACCCACTTTATATAAAAGGATTAACGGGTACGCGCGCATAAATAAGGCCAGAGATTAACAGAATCAGATGACTTCTCTGATCTCATCGAAGATGGATTTTGCGACCTCTTTCGGGTTGTCCGCCTTGTATATCGCCCTTCCGACGATGACATAGTCAGCACCGGCCTTTATCGCTGATGAAGCAGACCCTCCCTGGGCACCCACTCCCGGCGAGAGGATCTTCCTATCTCCGATTATGCTTCTGATGACGGCGATACGCTCCGGACGGGTGGCCGGTGCTATGAAACCAGCGACTCCGCATTCCACACCGAGTCTTGCCATCTCTTCCGCATGCTTCGCAGTGAACATCTTTCCGCCGGGATGGCTCATCTCCGTAACTGCATAAATTTCAGATGTGCCAGCTGCTTCAACCGCAGCCTTGAGGGAATCGTCTCCCGTGAATGCATGGACGATCACTGCGGATGCTCCGCGCTTGACCGCATTCTCAACGATCAGCGATACGGTATTGGGGATGTCCGCCACTTTGAAGTCACAGATCACATCTGTGACCTCGGACAACTCGGTTATCATTTCCGGACCTGCTGTAAGGACCAAAGGCCAATTGATCTTCACCGCATCGATGTATTCAGCGACATCCTTCACAATGGACAATGCCTTTTTTCCGTCCGTCTCATCGAGTGCGAGAATCATCCTGCTTTCTTTCTTCATGATAACCACACTGGTATGGAGTCACGACAGTATATAATCTCCCTTTGTGATATCGGCACGATGAAGACCGAGCAGCAGGACTGCGGTTCAACATATTCCGGCCAGATTGCCAAAGGTTGTGAACATTGTATAAACGGAAGCAAAATGGTGCTTTTCATAACCGGCAGATGCAACACAGGCTGTTTCTACTGCCCTGTTTCCTTTGAGAAAAAAGGCAAAAATGTGATCTATGCCAATGAGATGCTGGTCACATCCAATGACGACATCATCTGCGAAGCGGAGATGATGGATGCCACCGGTTCAGGGATAACCGGTGGGGATCCGCTTATCAATTTCGACAGAACGATGAAAGCTGTTGAACTTCTCAAATCCAAATTCGGAAAGGATCACCACATACACTTGTACACTTCCACGATGGATTATGATAAGGTCAAAAAACTTGCAGATATCGGACTGGATGAGATCCGTTTCCATCCTCCGATGTCGAAATGGACTTCCATGGAATATACTGAACTTGAAAAAATATCAAAGTTGAATTTGGATGTCGGAATGGAAGTGCCTGCACTCCCGGATCATGAGAAGGAACTGTCAGAACTCATCAGATATGCTGAGAAGATCGGATTGAAATTCATCAATCTCAATGAATTGGAATTCTCGGAAAGCAACTATGACATGATGGAAAAGAATCATTATGAGATGAAAGATGAGACCTCAGCCGCCATACTGGGTTCAAAAGAGACTGCCATCAGACTGATCGAATCACATCCGGATATCCCCATCCATTTCTGTTCTTCAACATTCAAGGACAGTGTCCAGCTCAGGAACAGATTGAAGAGGAGGGCAGAACACATAGCCAAGGAATACGACGTAGTTACGGATGATGGGACTATACTGAAGGGACTCATATACGCAGATGATTTGGATGATGCTGCAAGATTCATGGTCGAGGAATACGATGTTCCGGAAGAACTGTATATGATCGATCGTGAGAAGAACAGGATCGAGATTGCATCCTGGATAGTGGATGAAGTTGCTGAAGAACTTCCGTTCAAATGCTACATCATCGAGGAATATCCAACATCTGACAGACTGGAAGTAGAACGCACTCCTTTGAATTAATAGAAATGAAAAAAGGAAAGAGTTTGAAAGATACCCCCGAAAGGGGAATGTCTCAATCCACGCTGATACTCTGTATCTCGTGATGTCTGTTTACGATATCTCTTGCGATCTTCAGGTTCTTACCTGATTTTCCGATCGCTCTACCTTTCAGCTTCGGATCCACAGTCACTGTGGCGTGTGTTATGTTGCCACGCTGTTCGATCTCGACCTTCTGAGGCTCATAGATGTGGAATACGTTCATAACGAACTGCTGAGGGTCATCGGAGAATTCGACGACCTGGATGTTCTTTCCGGTCAGATCCTTGAGCTTTATCACATGCTCTCCTTTCTTTCCGACAGCTGTGTTCCCCTGTCCTTTCTCCACAACGTATACGAGCTTGTCCTCTGTATCCATACAGTCTATGACATTCGTCTTGGTCAATGCCTCAAACAATGAGATGTATTTGAGGGTCTGTTCGGTAAGTACGATATCGGCCGACATATTCTCACAGCGTTAAGATGTTGGAGGTACCTTTGTCGATTACTGCAAGTGCAGATACCGAGAATGGCTTACCACAGAGGGCTCCCAACTCCATGTTGTTACCCTCGAAGACATGGACCTTTACGCCAATGTCCTTACCGGTGAGTGCTTCACATGGGCAATTCTTTGCAAGAATCACCATCTGTGCCTTTCCGGCCTTTACTGCTTTCTCTGTCTGGTCTACTCCGAACTCCACATGACCTGTGGTGATCGCAGCTTTCAATGCTTTACTTATGTCTATCATTGTTCTTCCCCTTTCTTAGGTGTATAAATCAGGTTTACTGCACCGGTACCCAATTTAATTGGCTGACCGATTGCGATGTTGTCGACAACTCCGTCGAATGTGTTGGTTTTACCTTCGACGGCTGCCCTCGGAAGGACCTGGGCCACACGCTCGAATGCTGCTTTCGACAGAACGTTCGTCTTATCTCCGGCAACACCGCTGAAGCTGATGGATTTGACCCTTCCTTCATTTGTCATTGTATCTGCAACTAGCATGATGTGTCTGATATCAACAGCTCCTGCTGCTGAGAGTGTTTCTCTGGCCTCTTCGATGATTGCATTCCTTGCAGCCTCGATTCCCAGGACTTTTTCGACTTCCCTTATATCGTTGGTCTTGACATTGGCCGCATCGACACCTTCGATCTTCACGACCTCTTTGAGATTACTGCCTTCAGTGACGATCTCCCATACGGACCCTTTCTTGCTCAGAATAGCTTTCTTGATCCTGTCGATACCTTTGATCTTGGCTGTTTTTGCGAATTCATGTATATGCTGAAGTCTGCTGTTGGACTGCTCATCACATCTTATTACGATGTTGAATTCATCGACCGAAACGAGTCCGTGCAATCCTCTGGTGTCGTTGAGCGCATTGACAATGTCGTCCGTTGTGACTCCACGTGTGTCCATCTTGTGCACATCCGGTCTTATGATGAGCCTCATGTTGATGACGTCGGTCTCGATGTCAGCAACATCCAGGAGTTTTGTCATTTCGATCTCGTACGCAACGTGTTTGGCGACGTTTTCATCCTCAGCCGCTACTCCAATGAGCGGTACTGTCATCGATGGCGTGTTGATCTTCTCCCTAGCTCCCACGATCTCCAATAATCTGGGCAATCCTGTGGTAACGTTAAGGTTGGCGACTCCGGCATTGTGGAAGGTACGGAGGTTCATCTGAGTACCCGGTTCTCCTATTGACTGAGCTGTCATGACTCCCACAGATTCGTGTGGATCGATCTTACGTGCATCGTAGATCTCCTGTGCCGTGGACAGCAATGCTTCTATCTTGTTCGCACTGAGTTTGGAGCCCTCGATACGTTTTGCGATGTTCATTATGACCTTCAGCGGAAGATCGTATCCGTTCTTGTCACAGATTGATTTCAATTTGGTCTCCGTTTCTGTATATTCGTGCGACTTGCTCACGAATTCCAATTTGACTGCGGGAGCGTTACTCTCTGCAACCGATTTGGTCTTTGATCTTGTCGTACGCTTGACGATCTTTGAGATGACCTCGTTGGCTTCAGATTCATCGATACCAAGTGCCACCAGCTCCGCTACTCCGGCGCTTCCTATGGCTTTCAGAGTGCTGTATTTTGCGATGAGCAACTCTGCTGTCTGTTCTTTGATGTCTCTGCTCAGCAGAGCATTCATCGTATCTTTCTTAGCCATTTCACTCCTCCTCTCCGTCTGATTCTTCCATATCGAAACCGTCGCCGTCTTCCTCATCCTCTGAGTAATCCATCGAGTCGCTTTCGTGTGTACCGTAATCTTCACCGTTGTCTTTCCTATCCAATTTCAGATAGGGTGCAGCCTCTTTCTCACCGAGAACCCTTATGAAGAGGTCATCGTAATCCAGGACTTCTCCTCCGACTGCTCTTGAAGGATCGATTCCGTCTTCTCCGTATGAGAACTGGATGATGGTCCCGTCCTCATTCCTTACGGATTCATCCTCTTTGAGCTTGAGATCCTCGAAGGCTGAGACCAGGATCCTCTGCATGTATCCTGACCTGGAAGTCCTTGCAGCGGTATCGACCAATCCTTCTCTTCCTCCCATAGCGTGGAAGAAGAACTCCGTCGGCGACAATCCTGTCTTGTATGAGTGTGTTACGAATCCTCTCGCGAATGCTCCCAGATCGCCTCTCTTGAAGTGCGGGAGTGTTCTGTCATAATATCCTCTGGAAAGCCTGTCTCCACGGACTGTCTGCTGTCCGACACAACCTGCCATCTGTGAAAGGTTGAGCATGGATCCACGGGCTCCGGTCTTTGCCATGACGACGGCCGAGTTCTTCATACCCAGCTCATCTGCGACGACTTCTCCGGCATTGTTACGTGCTTCTTCAAGGCTTCCCATGATCAACACCTCCAATGTCTCTTCGAGTGAACGTCCCGGCATCTGATCGAGCATTCCGACCTTGTATGACTCCACAAGTTCGTTGACTCTGTCGATCTGTTCCTGGTTGAAACTTGAAATCTTTACCTTAGCATCATCTGAGATATCCTCATCGTCAATACCTGTGCTGAATCCGTGATTCATTATGGCACCGAGAACGAGCCTTGTGACCTCATTGATGAACTGGCGTGCTCTGTCAGTGCCGAAGTCACGTGCGATACGGTCGATGATCCTTCCTTTGCTGTTACCTATAGCTTTCACATCTATGGTTCCGCAGATGAGCTCACCGTCACTGATCTTGACGTATGCATCATTCTCACACATCTCTTTCTTACATCCGTCCTTGCATCCTTTACAGATCGATGCTTTGAACTGAAGGTCGAGACCTTTCGGCAGGACTATCGAGAACAGCTGTTTACCTGTCCAATACTCATTTCCGTCCTTGTCCTTCATAGGTTCCGGGATGCTGATATTATCCAATTTCGTAAGGATATTCATAGTCTGGATCCTGTCGAATCTCGGATTGTTGTTAGTGAGTATGTACGCACCTGTGATGTGATCGTGGATCGCACCGATGATAGGTCCTCCGTACCTCGGTGAAAGGATGTTCTCCTGTACCTGCATGATGATACGTGCCTCGGCACGTGCTTCCTCGCTCTGCAGGACGTGGAGGTTCATCTCATCACCATCGAAATCGGCATTATAAGGCGGACAGACACAGAGGTTGAACCTGAATGTATGGCCTTCCATCACTCTGACTCTGTGAGCCATTATCGACATTCTGTGCAATGAAGGCTGTCTGTTGAACAATACGATATCTCCATCCTGAAGCTGCCTTTCGACTGTATAGTCGATGTCCAATCCGTCGGCGACCTCAGCTGCATTCTTGTCTGTGAGCCTGATCTTCCTTCCGTCGGATCTTATGACATAATTGGCACCTGTGAGGAATCTGCCGTTCTCTGTCGTCGGACATGTTCCTCTTCTGACGAGATCCCTCATCATCTCGATGTTGTTGCTGTTGATGTGAACAGGGACTGTGAGCTCCCTTGCCGCATCCTCAGGAACACCCACTTCGTTGATCGAAAGCAACGGATCGGGTGAGATGACGGTACGTGCCGAGAAATTGACACGCTTTCCTGAAATGTTGGATCTGAAACGTCCCTCCTTTCCTTTGAGCCTCTGTATAAGGGTCTTCAACGGACGTCCGGATCTGTGCCTTGCAGGCGGGATTCCAGATGTCTGGTTGTTGAAGTATGTCGTGACATGATACTGCAATAATTCCCAAAGATCTTCGATGATCAACTGCGGTGCACCTGCGTCACGGTTCTCTCTCAATCTCTGATTGATCCTCAGGACATCGACGAGTTTGTGTGTGATGTCATCCTCGGATCTGTCTCCTGATTCAAGTGTGATCGACGGCCTGACCGTGACCGGAGGTACCGGCAATGCAGTAAGGACCATCCACTCAGGCCTGAATGTGGTGGGGTCGTATCCCAACACCTCAAGATCTGAATCGGAGATCATCTCCAATCTCTCACGTACCTCTTTCGGTGTGAGTTTGTGGTTATCCTTCTCATCACGGAATGTCGTCGGCTTGTACAGTTTCACTTTGACCTGTTCCTTACCGCAATGCGGACATGGTGAATTGTTCGCAGACTGCTTCTTGTAGATGTCCTCTATGACCTTGTCATAGATCGCTTTGTAGAACTTCCTCTCATCCTTCTGGTCGAGTCTGTATTTCTTCATCTCTGCAAGAGCCTGCTTGTACTTAGCGATCTCTTCCTCTTTGAGCATCAGCCTACCGCATGAACTGCATGTGGTGAGGAGGAGTTTCTTGATGAAATCTATGAAACATACATGAATTACCGGCATGGCCAGATCGATGTGTCCGAAATGCCCTGTACACTCATCTGTCTTGTTACCGCATGTCTTACAGCGAAGTCCGGGTTCGATGACTCCCATGTGCGGATCCATCAATCCCATGTCGATCGGATATCCCTCATCATCATAGGTGTCTGCTGTAAGGACCTTGATGACGGACATCTTCCTTATTTCATCTGGTGAAAGACAGGAATATGTGACCGATCCGATTCTTTTTGAAATTCCTTCTAATCCGCTCATCTTAAGTCCTCCAAGTGAAGTCTCATGACAATACCTAACGACTGAAGCTCATCGATCAGCAACTTGAATGCGTACGATGTCTGTATCGGGTAGATATTGGTGTTGTTCTTACATACAGGACAGTACAGCGAACCGCGTCTGTCCAGGATTGCAATATGACCGCAATTCGGGTTTCCGCAGACGTACTGCACCGTACCGTCTGATGCATCGAGGAGACGGTCCTTGATGACCATTGCCACACCGTGACCGATAAGACAGTCACGCTCCATCTCTCCGAATCTGAGACCTCCCTGCCTGGAACGTCCCTCTGTCGGCTGACGTGTAAGGATCTGGACAGGTCCTCTCGACCTGAAGTGCATCTTACCGCTCACCATGTGGTGCAGTTTCTCATAGTAGATCACACCGGTGTAGACGTCGACATCGATCTTACAACCGGATCTTCCGTCGTACATGACCTCTTTACCTGTGTGTTTGAATCCGTTCCTGACGAGACCCTCACGGATAGATTCCTCCCTCTCTCCAGAGAATACTGTACCGTCGATCATGTGACCTTCCATCGCACCGACCTTACCGCCTATCATCTCAAGGACGTGGGCGATGGTCATACGCGACGGGATACCGTGCGGGTTGACAACGAGGTCTGGTGTGATTCCGTCAGCTGTGAACGGCATATCCTGCTGTTTGACGAGCCTTCCGACGACTCCTTTCTGTCCGTGTCTTGAACAGAATTTATCTCCGATCTCCGGGATCCTCTGGTCCCTGACCTTTACTCTGACGAGTTTTGCTCCGTTCTCATTCTCTGTGAGCATGACTGAATCAACATAACCGGTCTCTCCGGGCCTGACTGTGACCGAAGTCTCCCTTCTCTTCTGTGGTGAAAGGAAATCCGTCTCCTCATCAAGGAATCTCGGAGGCGATGTCTTTCCGACAAGAACATCCGAGCCTTTCACTTTGGCTTCAGGCAGGATCAGACCGTCCTCGCCCAATGATGCATATGCCTCTTCAGACCTTACACCGATGATATCTGGATCAGGTATCTCGAAACGATCTTCCTGACCTCCGGGATATCTGCGCTCCTCAGCACGGTATATCCTCATGAACGTTGATCTTCCCAATCCTCTCTCAACAGATGATTTGTTCATGACGAGAGCATCTTCAATGTTGTATCCATGATATGAAAGGACCGCGATACAGAAGTTCTGTCCTGCAGGCCTGTGATTGTATCCCATGAATTCCATGGTCTGCGTCTGCACGATCGGTTTCTGCGGGTAATGCAGAAGATGACTGCGTGTATCCGGTCTTATACGATAGTTGGATGATGATATTCCCAATGCCTGTTTTGCCATTGCCGCACCGAGAGTCACACGAGGTGATGAGTTGTGTTCCGGATACGGGATGAAACCTGCAGCGACTCCCAGGATCACCATCGGATCTACTTCCATATGTGTGTGATCCTTGGTTATGTTGGAAGGTGCTACGAACTCACTGTTGCAGTGGTTGCATTTGAGTACCGCATCTCCCTCTTTTCCGGGATTCATCCAATCCACATCAGTTGATGAAAGTGCATGGTTGCAATGCGGACATTTGTATGGGATTGTGTACGGTTCAACGACAATGAATGCATCTTCTTCCTCTTCAGCATCGACCCACTCCATTACACCCTCATGGAATAGATCGTCCCACCTGATCTTGTGGTCTCTTATTCCTTCGATGTGTTTTCTCGTAAGGAGTGTTCTGCCGTCTTTGAGAACAAGCAACGGACGTCTGAGACGGCCCTCATCACAGTTGATGATGACCTCGTTCATCTTCTCGTCGAATCTGACATTGATCTCGCTCGGAAGTGTTCCGCATCTTCTTCTCTCACGTACTTCATAGACCAATCTCTTGGCATCCTCGTGAACACCGACAAGATCTCCGTTCACGAAAACACGTGTTCCCTGATGATCCACGGTCTGTAATCCGAAATCTCTCAGGATCCATTTCACGTTGGATTCAAGACATCCCTCTGTGACATCTATAATCAATGCCGCATTCTTTACCAAACCGCAGTTCTGACCTTCAGGTGTCTCAGATGTACACAGTCTTCCCCATTGTGTCGGGTGCAAGTCACGAGCCTCGAAGTGCGGCTGACTCCTTGTAAGCGGGGAGATGACTCTTCTTAAGTGTGATATCGAGGACATATTGGATGTTCTGTCAAGAAGTTGTGAAACTCCTGCACGTCCTCCGACCCAGTTTCCTGTGGCGAGTGCATGAAGTAACTTGTGAGTGAACAGATCCGGACGGATCGTGGAAGCAATCTTGATAGCATCTTCCTTCTTTCTGCCCCAGTTCCTCTCCAGCTGGTATTTCAGATCTTTCATGAGGCTGCTGAAACTCGTTCTGAAGAGGTCTTCCATAAGATCTCCTGTGAGCTTGAGCCTCTTGTTGGCGTAGTGATCTCTGTCGTCTTCATCTCTTATTCCGAGTGACAACTCGAGAACAGAACGTGCTATACGTCCGAGGAAGATTGCTTTCTTTATACGATCTACCTCACCATTACCGAGATGCGGCAGGAGTGAACGATCGAGGATTGAGTCTACCTTCTTTGTCCTGTATTCCTTTGCTTGACCGGCTGCAAAGTTCTTCTCAAGGTATGCAATTGCCTCCTCTGTGGTATGATACGGTGCATGTTTCTTGTTGTCGAAACTGCTCTCAAGGTTGAGGTAAACTATATTAGACATCTCTGGCTCTGATACAATAGCATCGAATATCTGTTTATCAGACTCCATGCCAAGAGCTTTCATAAGCGCAATGAGCGGGATCGGCAATGCTGCTGCTGGTACACTCACCCATATCATTCCGTCCTTCTTCATTGTGACCTGTGTAAGTGCACGGTATCCTTCTCTCTGGGAATAGACCCTTGCTATGTACACTTTCACTGTATCGGCCGAAGATTTGCTTTCTTCTGTCTCAATCATTACTTTATTGGGTGCCAGATCTTCAAGTGTGATCAATGCTCTCTCTGTACCACCGATTATGAAGTAACCTCCTGGATCTCTGACATCCTCTTTATCTTCAGTGAGGATTTTCTCATACTCATCCATCGAGATCTCACGATCCAGATCTTCTTCGATGTTACTCTTGTAAATGTTACATCCTTTTGATTTCACCATCATCGGCAGATCTCCGATGTGTACTGCCTTCTCCGTGAACTTCTCATTACCGTTCACAAATACGGTGAAATCGACATTTATCGGTGCCATATAGTTCAGATTCCTGAGTCTGGCCTCCATCGGCGTCAAATGCTCATGGTTGTAACCGTTGGCTTCAATGACCCTCGGTTTTCCTACATGGATCGTCGGTTCAGATTTCGGATCTATCTGTCCTTCTTCATCCCTTGCTCTTCCGATACGGATTACGATCTCCTTATCGCCTGTACGATCTTTATCGAGTATGATAGTTCCAGGCTCATTGTCGTCTATGGATACCCTGAGGTCATCCACTATCTTCTGCATTCTGCTGTTGATATTGTCCTTGGTCGCAAGGAAGTCGTTGAATGAGGAGATGTGATGGTTCACGATACTGTGTTCATCGAAGTATAGCTTAACTAGATCCCTCATCGAATTCAACTCCTACTACAAGTCTGTACGCGACGAATTCTTCCGCCGTACTGCTTTTTCTTACCACTTTTATCACAGAACCAGGCTCAATGGATTTGCCATTGATGTTTTCGAGAACTTCTATCACAACATCGCTCTTTCTGATCTTGGGGAGCTTGTCACGTGTTATCTTCAACTTAGACAACACCTCTTCAGCCTCTTCTTCAGAAAGTAAATGATGCTCTGGACAGAGATAGTGCGTAAGAACATTGAATGAGATATTCTCTGCTGCCAAGTGTTTCACCTACATTTTGCCCCACTGCCGGTCAGTGGGCAACCTTTGAGAAAATTCAAGACGTTTTCGTTCGATTCTCCTCATACTTGATCCGCTTTTGATCGCTCATGAAGACCATCGGCGGGCCTGAAGGGATTCGAACCCTTGACCACCTGATTAAAAGTCAGATGCTCTACCTAGCTGAGCTACAGGCCCTTGGATAGCTTAAAGCTTGTATTCAACTCGGAATGTATTGCCCTATATAATAATTATGAAAGAAAAGAGGGAGTATCGCGCCTAATTACAGCAAATAAGAGGTTGTCGTAATAAAAAATGAATGCCAATGGTGCCAACACATACGATTAATAAGTTGCGGAACATTTCAGAACTATGGTTGATTCCTTAGAGCTGAAAGTCGCAACCGCACTAACCAAATCAGAAGCTGGATTCGGAAGGATCAGAATAGATTCGTCTTCATTCAGAGAACTAGGTCTCCAGGTGGGGGACATAGTGGAGATAGAAGGCAAACGTAAAACCGTAGCCAAGGTCTTCAAAGGTGCCATCGACGACGAAGGCAAAGGAATAATCCGCATGGATGGTATCACCAGAGCCAATGCCGGGATCGGTATCGATCAGACTGTGAAAGTAAGAAAAACTGAAACAGTACCAGCCAAGGAGATAGTCATCGAACCTGTCGGCATACCGCAGGGAAAGAAGATATCGTTCCGCAACGGTGCCGATAAAACATACAGAGACGGTCTTCTCAACAGGCCGCTTCTGAAGAACAATCAGATCGTCATACCCAACAGTTTCCTGATGGGAAGTATGATTTCTTTCAATGTGATTGATACAGTGCCAGTGGGTGTTGTCATTGTCACTGAGAAGACCAAACTCATAATCAAAGAAGGTTCATCGAAAGTAACAGAGGAAGTCATAAGCCAGGTCACATATGAGGATGTGGGCGGTCTCGAGGATGAATTGAAGAGGATAAGGGAGATGATCGAACTTCCGATCAAACACCCTGAATTATTTGACACATTGGGCATCTCAGCGCCCAGAGGTGTATTGCTTTACGGACCGCCTGGTACGGGAAAGACGCTCATCGCAAAAGCTGTAGCGAAAGAATCAGGAGCATCATTCTACTCGATCCAAGGCCCTGAGATAATGGGCAGTTATTACGGCCAAAGCGAGGAACGTCTCAGAAAGATTTTCGAAAAAGCCAATGAAACAACACCCAGCATCATATTCATAGATGAGATAGATTCAATCGCCCCTAACAGGAATAATGTATCCGGTGAGATGGAAAGACGTGTTGTGGCTCAATTACTTACATTGATGGATGGTCTCACGGGAAGAGGTGATATCATCGTAATAGCCGCGACCAACAGAGAGGATTCAATAGATCCGGCATTGAGAAGACCCGGAAGATTCGATCGTGAGATCGAGATCGGCATACCGGGAAGGGAAGGCAGAAAGGACATTCTTGGCGTACATCTGAGGAACATGCCGTTGGATGATTCTGTGAAGATCGATGAACTTGCCAATGTCACACAGGGATTCGTCGGTGCCGATCTTGCAGCACTCGCAAGAGAAGCTGCAATGAAATGTCTCACAAGACACATGTACAATATGGATCTGGATAAACCGATCCCTGATGACGACCTTGCGAAGATGAGGGTCAACATGAGTGATTTCATGAATGCACTCAGTGAGGTCGAACCAAGCGGTATGAGAGAGGTCAACATCGACATCCCGAAGATACAATGGTCGGATGTCGGCGGCCTGGATTCAGTCAAGAAGGAGATCCGTGAGGTGTTCATCCCCACAGAAGACAAGAAATCGTTCGAACATCTCGGTATCAAACCTCCGAAAGGCCTGCTATTATACGGTCCACCCGGAACAGGAAAGACTCTCATCGCAAAAGCTGTAGCCAATGAATCTGGTTCCAATTTCATCTGTGTAAACGGTCCGGAGATCGCAAGCAAATGGCTCGGAGAATCCGAGAAAGCTATAAGACAGGTGTTCAAACGCGCAAAACAGATGGCTCCGAGTATAGTATTCTTCGATGAGATAGACTCCATCGCACCGAAAAGAGGCCTTAACGATCAGAATGCCAATTGGGAGAAGGTCGTGAACCAATTACTTGTCTCCATGGACGGCATAGAGCAGCTCACCAATGTCACCGTCATGGCGGCAACGAACAGACCTGATATGATCGATCCTGCACTTCTGAGGCCCGGAAGATTCGATAAACTCGTGCTCATAGGCAAACCGGATAGAGAATCACGTATCAAGATCCTTGAGATACACACAAAGGACATGCCGTTGAAGAATGTGGATCTGGAGAAGATCGCGGACATGACAGACGGTTATGTCGGTGCAGATCTGGAAGCATTATGCAGGGAATCGGGATTGATAGCATTCAGGAACGACCCGTCAACGAAATATATCACATTGAAACATTTCGAAGCTGCATTGGATGTCATCAAACCATCGGTCAGCCAGGATATCCTTGATTCCTATGAGAAGTTGTCCACTGAGATCAACAAGAGGAAATCGAAATATGACAACATCCCATTCTACGGGTGATATAGATGCCAGAGATCTTCAGCAACGAAATGATAGGTAAGAATGCAATGACCAACGGCGGATACTTCACAGGCGTCGTAGAGGATGTTGTATTCGATACCGAGACAGGTTACATCAAATATCTTCTCATCAAAGGGACCTCCGGAAGCAGAAGCACCGATAAAGTCGATTCCAAGGGACGCATGGTTCTTGCGGTGACATCCATCCAGGTTACAGGATCCAGTGTCATATACACTTGAACATGTACGGTTCTTTCAATTCATAACCCAATGTTCTGTAGTATCCTCTGACACCGACACCGCTTGTCACTCTCATCTTATCGTAACCGTTGGATTTCGCAACACGTTCAGCTTCTGATACGAGTTCCCTTCCGAATCCTCTGTGCTGCCAATCCTCTCCGTCCCTGCCTATCTTTGCCATCTTTCCGAATACTTTCAATTCTCTAATGGTGGCGCATTCGTTCTCATCCAATCTGAGACGCACATAACCTACGAGATAGTCGTCATAAGTGAGATTGATGAAATGTTCTCTTCCTCCGGAAGCCGTGTATTCCAAATCGTTCATCCTTATCCTGCTGTCATCGACGAGCTCTACATCATTATGTCCCACCTCACGACATCTGATGCATCTGCATCTCCTTCCGGATTTGGCAAGTTTATCTTGAACGACTTCACGTATGTTGCTTTGCAATATTCCGGCCACAATCTGCGGTGCGGGGATGTCTCTCTGGATCCTTTGGATCCTCACATATTCGGGTACGATGGATTTCATCTCTGCGATGAGATCAGATGCCTTTTCGACATCATACGGTTCGTATTCACCATCCTTCCACATCTGACAGAGTTTTGTTCCGTCAGTGACTAAAGTCGTATAGAATTTCAGCATATCCGGTTTGAAATCGTCATCGTTGATCACGCGTCTGAAACATTCAAGGTCGTGTTCAGGATCTGAACCGGGCAGCCCAGGCATAATATGATAACATATCTTCAATCCATGACTCTTACATCTCTTCGTGCCGTCGATTATCTCCTTGATGCCGTGTCCGCGCTCCACGAATTTCAGTATCTCATCATCAAGTATCTGCACTCCGAGTTCGACCCTTGTCGCACCCAGCATCAGTGATCTTTCTATCTGTGCATCGTCGAAGATGTCGGGTCTGGTCTCAACTGTCAATCCCACACATCTGTGCTCAGCCGTCTCATTCCATTCCTGTGCAGTTCTGAGATCCGGTGCTTCCTTTCCGTTCATGGCATCAAAACACCTTTTTACGAACCATATCTGATAATCTTCCTCACGGCAGGTGAATGTGCCGCCCATGATTATGAGGTCGATCTTGTCTGTTATGTGACCTATGGCCTCCAATTGTGTTATCCTTTCAGTCACTTGTCTGAAAGGATCGAAATCGTTTCTCTCTGCACGTCTGGCTGCAGGTTCCTTACCTGTATACGACTGAGGAGAATTATTCTCGACACCGCCGGGACAGTACATACATTTACCATGCGGACAAGGATGCGGAGATGTCATCACCGCGACGACTGCGACACCGCTCATAGTCCTCATAGGTTTCTTCAGAAGATACGGGACCACAACCTTCCTTTCCTCAGGTTTCACGAACTTCAATATCTCTGAATTGGAAGGCACTCCGTTCAACCCATAGGTCTTACATGCCCAGACCTTCTCATTCTGGAAATGATCGCGGTCTTTGATCTTCCCATCGATTATCATATCGATAAGATGTCTGCTGAAGTCCTCCATAGGAGATTCTTCAGACATAATTAACATCCGCAGTTCTGCTGTCCGCATTGACCGGATCGGCAGAATCCAGAATATCGATGAGAACGACCTGTACAACCGGTATGATCCTTATCTTACCGCCGTCCATCTCGATGACGAGCGCAGTATCCCCGCCGAGCGCACAATATCCTTTGAAGATACCTATTGTATCTTCTTCATCCGCTATCCTTACAAGATATTTGCTGCCGATAGTCACTTTTGTCTGCATCCTCATTCCTTCTCAGCATTTATCAGGGATTGGAAATGTGATACTGTCTTGCGGTAGTTCTCAATCGCCATCGTCACATTAGCTTCAGTAAAATTCCATGCCTTAGCAAGGTCACCGTATCTTATACGATATCCCTTGCGGACCTGTCCGTCGAACTCCACATCCATACTCTCAAGAAGGTCCAGTGATTTCAATTTGTTAATGTGTCTGTATACTGTAGGCTTGGTCGTATCGAGAAGTGCTGCAAGCTCTTCAACTGTCCAAGCCTTGCTCATGTTCCTCATGAAATAATCCATGAAAAGGCGATATGGAACACTGTCCCTGATCGTTGAAACAGATGTTTTTGGATCGTACCCTTTCGGTATGTACCCGATCTGGACCAGGAAAGTTTCCGCGACAATATCGATATCGTCCACCGCACTTAACGGTGTGTTGCTTACAACTTGGAGTTCGAACATCGAAATGTCACCTTCTTACTGGAATCCAATAGTTAAGGTGGATATTTAATTTTATCAGGTGTATTGTTTATTCATTCCCGTAAAAACACACGTTTTTGTTCATCCCCAGATGTCTTTTTTGACTTTTTCAAGGGCACGCATGATACTTGCGGACGGTATCGCAGGCGTCACGGGAATGGAAACGATCTTTTCAACGGTCGGTGTGACGATAGGTGCACAGACTATCGCCAACGCTCCATCACGTTCTGCTCTGACTGCGGCAATGATCGCATCCTCGACAGTTGCCACCGGATATTCTTTGAGAACGACAGGGCGTCCGTCTATCTCGATCTTCTTCTCAAGGTTCTGAAGCACCTCGTGAGATGCTATAATAGCGACGTAATCATCGGAATCAGGTTCTGACAGTGTCTTTATAGCTTTGATGATGACCCTTACTGTTCTCAGATTGGGTTCACGTTTATCCTCGAGGATCTTGTACATCGTACTCTGTGAGATATTTGTCTGATCGCAGAATTCATTCACAGTCATATTCAATTCGTTCTCGAGTATCTCTCTTAGTGCTTTCTGGAATCCGCCCTCTTCCCTGAGCATTCCTGAAATAAGATCGTTAAGCGGCATTTCATTCACCCTTCACATAATCGGCCGCTGCTGAGCCTGCGACCGCACCCTGACCGACAGCTTTTGCTACCTGCCACGGCCTGCCTGTCACATCTCCGCATGCGAATATCCCTTTCACATCGGTGGAACAATCTAATCTTATCTTTATTGAATCGTCCATCTCAGGCATAAGATCCATATCCATTGCCAGATCTGCAGCCGATTTGGCGCCGAGTTCGATGAATACACCGTCAGTCGTTATTTCCTTCCCATCGGAAAGAATGATGCTGCGTACCTTGTCATCACCTTTGATCGATTCCACCTTGCCATTTATCAATTCTACATTGCTGGCTCTTGCTTTGTCAATCATCTTTTGAGATGCTTTTACAGTATCGAATATCCAATAGACTTTAGAAGCATATCCTGTCATCATCTCGGCGGAAACTGCAGCTTCAGTGTCATCACCTATTATCACAACTGTCTTTCCCTTGTAGAAATTACAATCGCATGATGCACAATAACTTACACCTTTTCCGAAGAATTCTTTCTCACCTGGCACATTCAATTTTGCTCTTGAGATCCCTGTCGCTATGATGACCGATTTGGCATTAATTTCGACATCATTCTCGGTTATGATCCTGAAGACATTCTCCGTGTGTTCAGCGGATATCACATTTTCTTGAATTATTGCACAACCGAACTTCTTGGCCTGTTCCAATCCGACCCTGAGCATCGATGTTCCGTCGGATGTGCCTTCGATTCCAAAGTAGTTCTCGATGTGCGTTCCGTTCATAGCACTGTCAGCTGTCCTTCCCAACAATACGACTGATACTTTCTTCCTTGAAGCGTGGATCGCCGCCTGTATGCCGGCAGGACCTGAACCGATGATCAGAACATCTGCATCCATATTATCATTGATTGAGAACTGCGTCCCTGAGTGCTTTTGCCGTACGTTCCTGACTGTATCCGACTATAGTGCCGATATGCTTGCCATCCTTGAATACGAGGAGAGCAGGGATGGATTGTATATTGAAACTCAAAGAGACACCGGGATTCTCATCGACATTCAATTTCCCTACTGCGATGTCATCCTGGGACGTTTCAGCCAATTCCTCTATGATCGGCCCCATTCTCATACACGGTTTACACCATGGTGCCCAGCAATCAACCAGTGCATGAGGTTTGCTCTTAACGAATTCATTGAATGTGTCATCTGTGACCTTTGCTGCAAAATGCTTATCTTCGGATTTCGGTGCGGAAACACCTTTGATCATGCCGTTCGCAGCCATGAAGGACAATATGTCATCCTTCGGTCTGAGACCTACAAGAGGCTCCAACATAATCTTGTCCTTGAACATCAACAGCGTCGGAATGGCTGTAATCTCAAATCTGGCTGAAATTCCCGGATTTTCATCCGTGTTCAGCTTGGCAACGGCCACTTTTCCTTCAAGCTCCTCTGCAAGCTGGTCTATTATCGGGCCCATTCTTTTACACGGTCCGCACCAAGGTGCCCAGCAATCGATAAGAACACATGCGTTCTCTTCTATGAACGCATCAAATGTATCTTCATTTAATTCAGTGACCATCATCGTCCCTCTGTTACATTCTAGTGATTGACCTCCAAGTATAAATGGTAGCACATAATTGAACAACTGTCTATGTTGGAAGAAATGTCAAATATCAAAGGTCTGGACGTATACGGTCCAACAGGCATTTTCATCGGCAAAGTGAGTGAGATTGTCATCGACCCTGATACAAGATCCGTATCGGGTCTGTTCGTAAAAAATCCCAGTCCTGTGATTGCCGATCCCGGTGTGACATTCAAAATACCGTACAAATGGGTCCAAGCAATCGGGGATATCGTTATTCTGAAAACATTCCCCAATTATGTGAAGAACAACGGGGACATCAATTGATCGCTTTTCCGCAGGGGCCGATGATGTTAGGATGTTCTCCGATCACACCTACGATTATATCCAAGTCCTCTCCGTAAAGTTTCGAGAGTTCGATATGAAGATTCTCAATTCTTTCAGCACCGCGATATGCGCCTTTGAATTTGAGTTTTTCAACAGAACGTGTATGTGAGACTACGATGTTGTCACTGACCATGTTATCTGAATGTGCCACGATCTTCTCTTCTATAGTGGACGGCATATAATCTCCTCTGGGCAGACCCATCTCTTCAACGTCCTGTTCGTCCAATCCGGCACCTGTATGCTTTCTGATGATATTGACGATCTCATCCGGAAGATCAAGATCCTGAGCCATATCCGCACCGATGATCGCATGATAGATGGAATGGTCCTTAGCACGTCCCAGGTCATGAAGCAATGCACCAGCTGTTACAAGTTCCCTGTCACACTTCACATTCATCATTATCTGTTCGGCCACTGTCTTCACAGTACAGCAATGAATTATCACTCTCTTAGAACAACCTGCATCTTTCAGAATCTTGATGCATTCTGCCTCATTTGGATAATTCTTCGACATTTTTGCCCCTCACTGTCGGAACGACCTTTATCTTGCAATTTTCGCGGTCAGCATATAATGCTTTTCCTTCCGTATAACGGTCTAAGAATATAGCTAATGCCGCTATCTCGGAATGCGGCTGATTTCCTACAGATACATTGTAATCAGCTTTCAGATACACGTCTATCGGCACTTTCTCAGCACCTACGATTATCATTATGTTCTCATCCTTTGGAATCTTCGGCAATGCCTCATCGACCCTCTCACCATACATTGTAAGATGGACGATCTTTCCTTTGAAATCCCTGATTGCCTGTTTCCATGTGATCCCGGTTTTGATCTGATAATCTCCGCCGAAACGATCCACCACACTTCTGATATTTTCTTCAAGATCAAGATCGGATGTATCTACATAGATGCCTTTGGCACCCAATGCCCTTGATGAGAGTGCAACATGCGTTGTGACACGTTTATCCCTTTCCGGACGATGTCCGATTCTCATGATCCAAATTTCCGCCATAGGATTACTCTTCTTTAATCAGCTCAATCCTATGACCATGGAAGTCCATTTTTACGGATCTGCGAACAAGACTCTTCAACATAGTTGAAGTAAGCCCGAGCTTCTCAGCAACATCGCCTGAGAATACCCCATCCTCTCCGACCTCTCCCAGGATCTTGTTTTCAATATCAGCGAATTCTTTCTCGTTCATCATTGCTGCTACGAGAACATCACTGATTTCATAAATCGGCCATTGTGCATTGATGTGGAATGATGTGTATGCTGTATGGAATGATTTTTCAGGGTAGTTGCCGTTGGTTGAAAGCCAACGACTCTCAACAAGTTTCATTTTTTCAAAGAAAACGATGGCATCCTTGCCTTCGGGACCGAATTTCTTCTCGATCTCGTCCACAGTCCTCCACTCTAAGGTCACCTCTTTGAGAACATCTCTTTTCACCGGCGTATCCACCGACCTTAACATCGGCACCAGTTCGGACGGTTCGCTAATGACCTTTATTCTATTCATAGCCAGCACGGGATAGTATTTAATGTATTTAAATACTGTCAACTGACAAAAATGCTGGCTTGATATTACAAAATATATCTGGCACATTCAAATGGCATAGAGAAACCTATCTTTCCAGACCAGGAACATTTATCTATCACTCACACAATACAACGATTATGCCTCGCAAAGAGAAGCCCATAGAAATGAGATACCAATGCCTCAAATGTTACAGAACGTACAAAACAGAGCAAGCTGCACTGGATTGTTGCGGATCGATGATTCAGGCATGGGCTATCAATTACAACAAATGGGGAAGAGGACACTGGTACGGAAGGTAAACATCTTACCTCCCCACAATGTGTTCAAACATAATCCTTTAATATTTCCCCTTATTAACCAGAACTACCAGGCCGCTGTAGCTCAGTAGGTAGAGCGTGTGACTGTTAATCACAAGGTCCAAGGTTCGATCCCTTGCGGCGGCGCCATCTATTATTGTTGCAACTTAGTAATCTTTATAACAAAGTGTACTTTAACGTGGATTAGGGGCTTGTAGCTTAGGCTGGTGGAGCGCCCGGCTCATAACCGGGTGGTCGTCGGTTCAAATCCGGCCAGGCCCACTCTCTTCTCATATTCTTGATAATACTTCTTTGAGATAATCAACATCTTCTTGAATATTATATCTGGAAAGCGATATTCTGAGTGCCGACATACATTGTTCAGGAGTGAGACCTAATGCTGTCAGAACATATGACGGCTCTTCAGAACCTGCTGAACATGCAGATGCTGCAGATGCGGCAATTCCTTCCTTACTTAGTTTTACTACAACATCGAGACCTTTTGAATTATCAAATCTGAAATGTACATTGTTGCATAATCTTCTGTCACCTATGGGACCATTCAAATGTGCACCGTTGATCTTCAGGATATCGTCAATTATTTCGTCCCTCAGTTTGGTCATCGCTTTCACATCTTGGATCATGTTCTTCATAGCAAACTCGGATGCTGCGCCCAAACCCACGATGCCGGGAACATTCTCCGTCGATGATCTCAGACCTCTCTCTTGGCCCCCTCCAAAATTGATCGGAAGTATCGGTGTTCCGTCTTTAACATACAATGCGCCTATCCCTTTCGGTGCATGTATCTTATGACCTGAAAGTGCCAGCATATCAATATTATCCTTCTTTACATCGATATTCATCTTCGTGTAGCCCTGTACAGCATCGGTATGGAAATATGCACCGTGTTCATGAGCTACATTCGAAAGTTCATGGATGTCCTCAATGGTCCCTATCACATTATTAGCTGACATCATCGATACGATCCCTACATCATCTGACATTACGTCATCCAATGCAGACGGATCTACGAATCCGTCCTTATCAACATCAACAATTGTAAATTCAAAACCGCGTCTTTTCAATTCGTGACAGGCCTCAAGAACAGCCTCATGTTCTATGGCGGATGTCACAATTCTGTTCCTCTTCGGTTCTTTTTTTGCCAGAGCTGTCATACATCCGATAAGAGCCAGATTATCAGATTCTGTTCCCCCTGATGTGAAAGTGATCTCAGAGGGAAAACAATTCAATGAATCTGCCACCTGTTTTCTTGCAGTGCGAATGCCACTCATTGCATAATCGCCCATAAAATGAATGCTACTGGGATTGCCATACTGGCTTGTAAGATATGGCATCATTGCTTCCAATACTTCGGGTGCGATCATCGTTGTCGCACTGTTATCGAAATAGACATCCCTGTGCATGTCCGAAGTATCTCCATCAACCTATTAATACAACAGGATTTGTGTCAAACAGTATTCGTAATATTTTTACGAATTTCGAAAAAATAAACATATGGCTCTATTAATTTTGGACAAATCTACTTATACCAATCCGTTGATTTGATTGACATTAGAGAAGATGCTCTCAAAAAAGTATCTTCTTAGCAGAGAGGATGTGAAAATGTTTAAACCTGAAAGGCCAACACTTGTGAAAATGCCACGTATCCAGAAGGAACTGGCACAATGTCAGATGTGTGGATACTGTATCGCGGTATGTGAGGCGCATGCCCAGACACCGTGGGAATCCGTCACAGCAAGAGGAAAGATCTACTATCTCAACCAGATCGACAAAGCCGGACTCGGCGCGATGGACAAGTTGATCGGAAGGAAGGCAGTACTCAGCCCGGAATTCGTTGATGCAATGTACAAATGTACAGGATGCGGAAACTGTGAGAAAGTCTGTCACGCAAAGATTGAACTTGTCGCTCTTTGGGAGAAGATCAGATATTGGATGGCACAACAGGGTGTTGCTCCGTTGCCAGTTCACAAGAAACTCCAGGGAAGTATTCACACCAAAGGAAACCCTTACGGAGAACCGAAAGCGAAGAGGGATGCATGGTGGCCTGCCGAAGTCAAGAGACAGACACCCGCAGATGTCGTATTCTTCGCCGGATGTACCGGATCATACAGAATGCAGGATATCCCGCAGGCAGCTGTCAAGGTACTCGACCGTGCAGGCGTGTCACTCAACTGCCTTGGTGAGGATGAGATCTGCTGTACATCACCTCTCCTCAGAACCGGTATCGATGAAGAAACACTTGAAGCTGCAAAAACCACCGTCACAAAGGCTGACGCCATCGGTGCTAAGGACATGGTCATGTCATGCTCAGGCTGTTACAAGACCGTTTCAAGCAACTTTGTAGAATACTACGGAAAACCCGGACAGAATGTCTATCACATCACACAGTATGTTGATAAACTCATCAGCGAAAGGAAACTCCAGCTTCCGAATGAGTTCAAAGGAAAAGTGACATATCATGATCCATGCCACCTCGGAAGACACTCAGGCGTCTATGATGCTCCACGTAACATCCTCAAGAAGATCAAGGGCCTCGAGTTTGTCGAGATGGAAAAGAACAGAGAGAACTCCAGATGCTGCGGAGCAGGAGGAGGTTACAAATCTGCATTCAACAACTTCGCAGTAAACATCGCAGCTGAAAGGATCAGAGATGCAGAGAAGGTCGGTGCGGAAATAATTGCAACAGCTTGTCCATTCTGTGTTCTCAACCTTAAACACGGTGCAAAGAAGATTAACTCGAAAGTCAAAGTGATGGATATCACAGAGATTCTGCTCAAAGTAACAGATCCGGCACCTGCTGCTCCTGTGGTTGAAGAACCAAAAAAATCTGAAGCTCCCGTTGAAAAACCAGTAGCTGAGGTTCCCAAGATGGTGACCGAAACACCAGTAGCTGAGGAGCCTGAATTTGATGAGGTAAATTACGATCCTCTGTTAGAACTCACACCTGAAGGCATTGTAAGGAGAGCTGCATGGAACAAGGGACTCAGATGCAGAAGACATTACGGACCTTATAAAGTCCAGATCGCATTCGTCAGAAGCAAAGTCGCAGTGTATGTTGGCGGTAACGCACAGGATACCAATGATGCGAAACTCAAGGCAGAAGGATGGAAGATTCTGAGATACAAAGAATCTGAAATCACTGACGGTGAAGCACAGGCCTATGAGATCAAAGCGACGATCAAAGAGAATCTTCGCGAATTGAAGAAACCCAAGAAGAAGTGATTCTTCTGAAATCAGACTGGGCTCATGCCCAGTCATATCTTATTTTTCGACCATGTCATTCGATATCCTCGATCCTGAAATCATAAAAGCATTGAATGACCATGGCATCACAGAACCGACCGAACCTCAAAAAGATGCTATTCCCAGGATCCTAAAGAAAGATAACATCCTTCTTGTTGCTCCTACCGGGATCGGAAAGACAGAAGCTGCAATACTTCCCATCCTAAATGAGATATATCATTCTAAGGAAAAACCGGGTATCCGCTGCATTTATGTCACACCTCTCAGAGCCCTCAACAGAGATATGCTCAAAAGAATGGAGGATTACGGAAAAGCATTGGATATCGATGTCGGTGTAAGACACGGCGATACGCCTGCTGCTGAACGTAACAGACAATCGTTGCATCCGCCGAAGATTCTGATAACCACCCCGGAGACATTGCAAGTGCTGTTTACCGGAAAAAGGCTGATTCAGCATCTGAAAAATGTGGAATGGTTCATAGTAGATGAGATCCACGAACTTGCTACGACTGAAAGGGGCGCACAGATGAGCGTTGCAATGGAGAGACTTGTTTCCATCGCAGGAGAATATCAAAGGATCGGATTATCAGCTACCGTCGGTAACGTTGATGAGGTATCAAGATTCTTGTCAGGTGTCAAAAGAAGGATGACAGTCTGCAAACATGATACACACAGAGACTATGAGATAGATGTGGAATGTCCGCAACCGTGCGATGACCCTGTGCATCTTGATAAACTGCAATGTGAGCCATATATACTGGCCGTAATGCAGAGAGCAAGAGATCTCATAAACAACGGGAGATCGACACTGTTCTTTGTCAACACAAGGGAAACGGCTGAATGGCTGGCCGCAAGATATCATCTCTGGGACAAAGAATTCTCCATAGATGTCCATCACGGATCCCTTTCCAAAGAGAACAGGATGGAGATGGAGGACCGTTTCAAAAAAGGAGATATCAAAGCATTGGTCTGCACTTCATCCTTGGAACTCGGAATCGACGTCGGAAGCACTGATCTGGTGATACAATACAATTCACCGAGACAGATCTCCAGGATGATCCAGCGTGCCGGACGTGCGGGACACAGAGTCGGAGAGAAGATACGTGCGAAGATAATCGCCACATCCCCCGATGAAGTTTGCGAATCACTAGTGGTCGCAAGAAGGACAGAATCCAAAGAACTGGAGAATAAGATCGGAAGAAGCTGTCCGTTGACTGTGGTTGCCAATCAGCTCATCTCCATGACAATGAGCGGACGTGTGACAAGAGATGAAGCTTTCACTGTATTCAGAAGAACACACATTTTCAGAGATCTTGAGAGAAAGGATATGGATGCAGTCCTTGAACAACTGAAATCCATCAAGATGATCTTCGAAGATGATGACGGATTCAAACGTTCCAAGAAAGGTATGAATTATTTCTATGAGAACATCTCGATGATCCCTGATGAGAAAACATATCTGATCAGGAATATCGCGACCAGAGGCATAATCGGAACGTTAGATGAGAGTTTTGTGGCAACATTCGCTGAAGAATATGCCATGTTCATTGCGAAAGGACGCACTTGGCGCATAATTGAGATGCGCGAGGACGAGATACTTGTAGAGGAGACAGGAGAGATCGGATCTGTACCCTCATGGGCAGGTTCCGATATCCCCGTCCCTTATGAAGTGGCCGTGGAAGTGGGGAAGCTCAGAAGACTTCAGAATTTCAAAGATTATCCCGGTGACGATAATTCCAAGAAATGTGTCAGTGATTTCCTGAAAGAACAGAAGGGATTCGTCATCCCTACCGATGAGACGGTGACCGTTGAATTCGGCGACCGTTTGGCTGTGATCAATGCATGTTTCGGAACACGTGTCAACGAAACATTGAGTAAGATCTATGCCGCACTCCTCACAGCACGTCTGGGTGAGAGTGTGGGTGTATCTACCGATCCCTACAGAATAATGTTGGAACTGCCCAGGAACATCGATGAGGATCTTCTCATGAATACGATAAGATCCGTGAAACCGGGCACTGTGGAAGGACTGATAAGATTGACGATTACCAATTCCACATTCCTGAAATGGAGATTTGTTTATGTCGCGAAGAAATTCGGCATCATTGAGAAGGAAGCTGACCGCAGATTCATGAATTTCAATAAACTCTTTGAACTGCATCAGAACACACCTGCATATGATGAGGCTGTCAACAAGGTACTGTGGGAGGATCTAGACATCCCCAATACCGAATGCGTAGTAGAGAAGATGTCATCCGGACTCATCAGGATCAAAATATCCAGAATGTCCCCTATCGGCATGGAAGGCATAACGAGATCCAAGGAATTGATGCAACCGTTGCGTGCCGATCATTCCATACTGATGGCACTCAAGAAGAGACTGGAGGGTGAATTGCTGTATGCTTCATGTCTCAACTGTCAATGTCAGTGGAGAACGAGAGTATCAGAAGCACCAAAACACTTCATCTGTCCCAAATGCAACGGAAGAATGATCGCTCTGCTGAAGGAATACGACAGAGAAAAGATCAAACTCTTTGCCAAAAATGAACTCACTGATGAAGAGAAGAAGGATGTTGCACGTATCAGACGTATTGCCAATCTCGTCAATGAGAACGGCCAGAGGGCATGCATGACCCTTGCGGGAAGAGGAGTCGGTCCGGATGCCGCATCAAGGATACTCAGAACAACACACAATGATGAAGATGAATTCCTCAGAAGCATACTGGCAGCAGAGGTCCTGTATGCCAAGAACAAACGTTTCTGGGATTAGACCAGGTCGCCTTTCTTAGTGAACTCTTTCTTCTTTTCAGGTACAGGCATGGGCTTTACATCTATGCTCTTGTTAGCAAGGAAACCCCTTGAAATGACATATACTTCCGACGATGTCGGTCTTGATGCATCAGGAGAGTGGACTTTCACACTCTGGAAACGGGATTCCAGTTCTGATTTCAATTCAGGGAACATATCTCCCATGAACACTTTCATCACCATCTTCCCGTTCTTCTTAAGCACTCTGTCGCACACATTGACAGCGAACATGCACAGATTGATGGATCTGGCGTGATCTGTGGAATATGCACCTGCGATATTGGGTGCCATGTCTGATAGTACGACATCGGCCTTTCCTCCGAATTTCTCCAGAAGTTCGTACATGGTATTGTCGTCAGTTATGTCTCCCAGAATGGTTACTACACCGTCCATCGGTTTTATCGGTCTGAGGTCGACTCCGATGACTTTCCCGTTCTCACCGACACGTTCCTTTGCGACCTGCAGCCAACCTCCCGGTGCAGCACCCAGGTCGACTACTGAATCACCTTCTTCGAATATGTTGAAACGGTCATCGATCTGCATGAGTTTGAAAGACGCTCTTGAACGGTAATCCATCTTTTTAGCTAATTTGTAGTAGTATTCGTGATGTCTTTCGTCCAACCATCTCTCATGCATCGACACGGTATCACCAGACTATCTGCTTGTCAGCATCCTGGGGATGCACATACTGTCCTTTCCCTTCGGTCTTCTTACCGTAGTTGATAGCATTCACCGGACAGCGGTGATAACAACCGAGACACAGGACACATTTGTCGATGATCCATTTCGGCTTACCGTCCACTATCTTGATCGCATCGACCGGACATCTCTTCACACAGAGTTTGCAACCTACACATCTGTCACTGACAACAAAATTAGCTGTGGTTCTCGTTTTGTCATATCTTTTGTATATGACCTTCGACACAAGTTTGCCCATTTTCTTCTTACGAAAATCACCTTTATCGAACTTTTTCAGATGTTCGACTATCTCAGCGATCTCGACCTCTGCCTGTTTATCGATTTCAGCGATCTTCTGCTTGTCATTGACGTCGAATAACGGAGTGTATGTTTCAGGCATCCTCACACCGTATTTGGCATCGAGTTTCAGATCCCTTTTGTTCAGGACGCTCTCGATCATCTCTGCAGACTGTCCGCTGTTGGCACCGTATGTCGATACTGAGAAGAAATATGCATCACTTCCGATGTAGAGTTTCACTTTCTCCAAAAAATCCTTCATTATCGTCGGAAGACCGAAGAAATATGTGGGACACACGATGCCCAACTTATCACCGCTCTTCACCTCGATGAATTTCTCATGCATGAGATCCTCTATAGGACGTGCCCAATCATCCGTAGCTTCAGCGATCTTGTGGGCCACATACTTTGAGTTTCCTGTTGCTGAGAAGTATACAATCACGATATCACTGAGTAACTTATCTAACGATAAGATAAAAACTCATGGTGTGATATCGACGTGAGTATCATGTCAGAGAATTGGACCTACGCCAAAGCCGGAGTCAACATCGATAAGAAATCAAGCGCAATAGAATCATTGGTAAAGGAACTCAAATACAAGAGATCCGGAATAGGCCAGATGGTACACATCAAGAATCTTTTCGCAAGTCTGATCGATTTCGGCGACAATTATCTGACGATGGCGACTGACGGAGTCGGTACAAAACTTCTCGTAGCAGAAGAACTCGGCATCTGGAATACTGTCGGTATCGACTGTATAGCCATGAATGTCAATGATACTATATGCGTAGGCGCTGAACCGATCTCATTCGTGGATTACATCGCGATCGACAAACCCGATGACAAGATTACGGAAGATATCGGAAAAGGTCTCTACAAAGGTGCTGAACTCTCCAATATGGAGATCGTGGGCGGAGAGATAGCGGTACTTCCTGAGATGGTCAACGGCGTAGACCTGTCTGGTACATGTCTAGGTTATGTTCCTAAAGATAAGATCGTTACAGGTCAGAAATGTACTGAGGGGGATGTGATCGTATCCTTGAAATCATCAGGCATCCATTCCAACGGACTCACATTGGCCAGAAAGGTATTCGAAAGTGCCGGATACAAAATGAAAGATAAAGTGCCAGGACTGTCAAAGACTGTCGGTGAGGAACTTCTTGCTCCTACTGAGATCTATGTCAAAGAAGTGCTTGATATCCTATCCAAACATGAGGTCCATGGATTGGTAGATATAACAGGCGGCGGTCTAAGGAACATACTCCGTATGAATCCATCATATCAGTATATCATCGACGATCCTATCAAACCGGATCCGATATTCACCAAGATAAAAGAACTGGGGAACATATCTACAGAAGAGATATACCAGACACTCAACATGAGCATGGGATTCGATATCATCGCACCCGCTGATGATGCTGAGTCCATTGCGAATGAATACAAGAACGCTTCAGTTGTCGGAAGAGTTGTGAAAGGAAAAGGAGTACTGTTCGAACCTGAGAATATCCTTTACGAACATTACTGATCCAACATCGCATGTAAGGCCCCTGTTACGGCACCCAATGCCGTACATGTCTCCAATGAATATCTTCCGTCCGTTATATCAAGATTGTATCTTGGTATGGATGCCGCTGATTTAGGAACGCCGTGAGGACCTAAACCGAATACCAGCAGGATACTCTGTCCGTTATTCACCATATCAGCCGTCTGTCTCAATGTAATGGATTTTTTTGAGTCAGGTTTACTTGTCGTGAGGACTGCCTCTCCTAATTGAGGAGGGAATCCCTTCTCAGGATATGGAAAGCTCATGAATCTTCCCGATTCAGCGAGATCCATGAAGTAATCCCCATGTGATCCTATACTGGTCGTTCCTGCCACCCATTCAGCCAATTCTTTAGGTTGTTTGATGTCCTCAGGGAACGGGAAACCGAACAGTGCCAGATTCATATTGAATGCCATAGCGAGACCGCCGACCCTGGCGATCACTCTTCTGTGAGGTTCACGGAATTTCACAGGATCATATGAATTGTACAGTCCGATCGTCACACGTCCTCTGCTCATAGGACACCGTCCAAAGTAGACTGAACATACTGGTGTTTTGCCATTATCGCTTTCCTGTCGCCGTCAAGATATATCTCCCATTCGGGATGTTCATTGCGGAATTTCTCGACAAGATGGAATATCTCAGACAGCGTCATGTTCGGATCGCTTACGTCCATGATAACAGTACTATCCATGATATTCACCGAAATAGAAATAAGGTGCCGCGAGCCGGGATCGAACCAGCGACTTCATGATCTTCAGTCATGCACTCGTACCATCTGAGTTACCGCGGCGCAAACCTCCCAATGTGAGATGCTTTATTAAAGCTTATGGTCACCTGCCTCCGATGTACTGATTGATGGATTCTTGGATCTGGGCTTATTCATTTCCTCCATCTTTTCTTTAGAAAGCGGCCCTGATACCATCCTCAATACGATCTCGTCATCCAATCTGTTCCTGGCACGTATGTACAACATCACATCTACAACACATGATGCAGTAGCTATGACCGACAGTACGGTCAGCCACCATAACAGCGCTGCGACCGCACCATCAGTCTCTGTGACAGCGGAATAGCCTATCACGATTGTAATTACTGTTCCTGCAATGATCAGGATTTTTCCCCAATCAAGCTTTGTTATCTCCATCTGTTCCCTCTTCCGGAAGTTTGGATTCTTCCTCGGTTACAGACTCCTCATCCACTGCAGAAATGGGCTGAAGGGCGATGACCTTATCGCCGTTGCGCAGATCCATTATGGTCACACCGGCCGCGTTACGTCCGGTGACACGGATCTGTTCTACAGCTATGCGTATGATCTTGCCCTGTTTGCTTGTGATGAGCAGCTCATCTTTCAGCTGGACCTTCTTGACTGCGACCACTGAACCGTTCCTTTCCGTGGTCTTGATGGTTATGACCCCTTTGCTTCCGCGGTGTGTCTTACGATAATCATCCACGTTGGTGATCTTGCCGTAACCGTTCTCACATACCGAAAGGATCATATCCTCCGGTTTTACGATGGTCATTCCGACAACAATGTCATCCCCTGTGAGCGTGACACCTTTGACACCCATCGTGTCCCTGCCGGTAGGCCTGACCTCCTCTTCACTGAATCTCGATGCCTGTCCGTTCTTGGTTGCTATGATGATCTCATCACCTTTGGCAGAAATACCTGTGTCGATGAGCTCATCGCCTTCGTCGAGTTTGATCGCTTTGATCGCTTTGTTCCTCACGTTTCCGTAAGCTGAAAGAACTGTCTTCTTGACGATTCCCTTCTTCGTACAGAACACAAGAGACTTGTCCTCATCGAATCCTTCGACAGCGATGGCATTGATGATCTTCTCTCCTTCCTGGAGATCCGGAAGCATGTTGACGATCGGTTTACCTTTAGACTGTCTGCTTCCTTCGGGTATTCTATATGCCTTGAGCCAATGCAGACGTCCCATATCGCTTATGAACAAAATGTAGTTGTGAGAACATGTGACGAACATGGATGCCACATCATCCTCCTCTTTGGTCTGCATACCTATTAGACCGACACCTCCGCGTTTCTGCTGGTTATATGTCCTGAGCGGGATGCGTTTGATATAACTGTCCCTGCTGACTGTGATGACAACGTCCTCTCTCGGAATAAGGTCCTCCTCATCCGAATCTATAGCGTTGGGGTCTATGACCGTACGGCGTTCGTCACCGTATCCGTTCTTCATCTCTGTGAGTTCGTCCTTGATTATCTGATAAATTCTCGATTCATGGGCTAGGATGTCCTCCAGATCCAACATCAGCTTCTTCAGGTCATCATATTCTCCTCTGATGGAATCCAACTCAAGACCTGTCAGTTTCTGCAGTTTCATATCAAGGATCGCCTTTGCCTGTTCCTCATCTATCGTCAGCAGATTCTGAAGCCCAATTGATGCCTCCTCGACATTCTTGGATGCACGGATGAGTTCGATGGTCTCATCCATCTTGTTGATGGCTGCCATCAATCCTTCCAGGATATGGTATCTCTTCTTCGCCACACCGAGGTCGTATTCAGTCCTTCTGGTAACGACGGCCTTCCTGTGGTTGATGTATTGTCTGATCAATTCCTTCAACGTAAGGAGCATCGGTTTGTTGTTGACCAATGCCAGATTGATGATACCGAATGTTATCTCCATCTGGGTGTGTTTGAACAGATTCTCAAGGACGACCGTGGGGATCGCATCCTTGTGTATCTCGATAACTATGCGCATTCCATCCTTATCCGATTCATCATTCACGTTGGTGATGCCTTCGATCTCCTTGTTCCTGACGCAATCAGCTATCTGACCGATGAGTCTCTCCTTGTTCACCTGGTACGGAATCTCATCGACGATGATCATCTCTTTCCCGTTAGCCTTCTCTTCGAAATGGGTCTTGGATCTGACCTTTACTTTACCGCGTCCCGTGTTGTACGCTGACACGATTCCGGAAAGACCGTGGATGGTTCCTCCGGTCGGGAAATCGGGACCTTTGATGAATTGCATGAGTTCAGGAGTTTCAGCATCCGGATTATCGATGGTGTAATTGATCGCATCTATGACTTCTGACAGATTGTGCGGTGCCATATTCGTAGCCATACCGACGGCGATACCTGCCGAACCGTTGACAAGAAGGTTCGGGAATTTGGACGGCAGAACTGTCGGTTCTTTCAATGTGCCGTCGAAGTTATCCATGAAGTCCACAGTGTCCTTATCCAGATCCAGAAGAAGATCCGATGACAATTTTGTAAGACGAGCTTCGGTGTAACGCATTGCGGCCGGCGGATCTCCGTCGACCGAACCGAAGTTACCCTGACCATCGACCAGCGGATATCTCAATGAGAACGGCTGTGCCAATCTCACCATCGCATCATACGCTGCAGAATCTCCGTGCGGGTGGTATTTACCTAAAACTTCTCCGACGATTCTCGCTGATTTCTTATGGGGTCTGTTATAAGGGACACCCATATCGTACATTGCATACAGGATCTTCCTGTGGACGGGCTTCAATCCGTCCCTGACGTCAGGCAATGCACGTCCGACGATGACACTCATCGAATAATCGATGTACGAACGTGACATCTCCTTCTCGATCGCCTGGTTGATGAGATTCTCTTTCGGCGGTTCTGTGCCCTCTATGACTGTGTTGTTCTCATCTGTCATATTATCACACATCCAGGTTTACCACTTCGTGGGCATGTTCTACGATGTACTCTTTTCTCGGTTCAACTGCATCTCCCATCAATATAGAGAACAGTGAATCAGCTAACTGGGCATCTGTGATCTCGATCTTCTTCATCATCCTTCTGGCCGGATCCATTGTGGTCTCCCACAGCTGATGCGGATTCATCTCTCCCAGACCTTTGTATCTGCTGATGTTGCAACCCTGTCCCATCTCCTGGGTTATCTTCTCCAACTCAGCATCATTGTAACAGTATACCTCTCTCTTCCCTTTGGCCACTCTGTACAGCGGAGGCATGGCAATGTAAACATGTCCTCCTTCGATCAGCGGTTTCATCTGCCTGTAGAACAACGTAAGAAGCAAGGTGGCGATATGCGCACCGTCGACATCGGCATCGGTCATGATGATGACACTATGGTATCTGATCTTCGAAATATCGAATTCGGGTCCGACACCTCCTCCTATGGCCGTCGCAAGATTCTTGATCTCCTCGGATTCAAGGATCTTATCAGGTCTGACCTTCTCGACATTAAGGATCTTTCCTCTTATCGGAAGGATGGCCTGGAATACCCTGTCACGTCCCTGTTTGGCACTGCCTCCTGCAGAATCTCCCTCGACTATGTACAATTCACATTTCGAAGGATCCTTTTCTGAACAATCTGCCAACTTTCCGGGCAATGAATTGGAATCGAAGACACTCTTTCTTCTTGCTGTCTCCTTGGCTTTACGCGCGGCTTCCCTTACAAGGTATGCATCCACACTCCTCTTGACAATGATCTCTCCGACCTTCGGGTTCTCAAGAAGATATTCGGACAGTTTGCCGTTCATGAAACTTGAGACCGCTGTCTGTGCGATACTGTTACCCAGTTTTGATTTGGTCTGTCCTTCGAACTGCGGTTCAGGGATCTTGATACTGATGACTGCGGTCAATCCTTCACGGATATCCGATCCCTCGAATGTTATTCCTTTCGCTGCAGGCTTATCCTTTGCGAAATCGTTGAAACACTTGGTCAATGCAGTCCTGAATCCGGCAAGGTGAGTTCCGCCTTCAGGTGTTGAGATTGTGTTGACGAATGATACGATACTCTCCGAATAATCCCCTGTCCATTGCATGGCAATGTCGATGTCAATCTGATTGGGACCCGAAGCATCCGTATAGTCATATTTGCCGTGAAGATAGATCGGTGTCGAGTGGATCGGTGTCTTGGTCCTGTTGAGATATTCCACGAACTCGGAGACTCCGCCATCATAATGGAACACTTCCTTGTTACCTGATCTCTTATCTTCGAAATTGATCGTGACTTCCTTGTTAAGGAATGCTTGGTTGCGGAACCTGTTCTGCAACATAGTGTAATCGAACACCACTGTCTCGAATATATCAGGGTCAGGATAGAATGTAATGGTCGTACCCGTCTTATCCGATTCTCCTATGACTTCCACAGGTCCGTCAGGTATTCCTATGTGATATGTCTGTCTCCAGATCTTGCCATCCCTCTCGACGACAGCTTCCAACTTACTTGAAAGTCCGTTCACAACGGAAACTCCCACACCGTGAAGTCCTCCTGACACCTTGTAGCTGTTCTTATTGAACTTGCCTCCGGCATGCAGTTCCGTCAATGCAAGTTCCAATGCGGATTTTCCTTTCTCGTGCATTCCCGTAGGGATTCCACGTCCGTCATCCTTCACTGTGCATGATCCGTCCTCGTTTATCCAAACATAAATCTGATCGGCATATCCTGCCATCGCCTCATCGATACTGTTATCGACGACCTCGTACACAAGGTGATGCAGACCTCTTGTATCTGTACTGCCTATGTACATTCCAGGTCTCTTTCTGACCGCTTCGAGACCTTCAAGGACTACGATGCTGTCCGCTCCGTAATCCGTTTTGTTATTCCCATCCATAAATTCACCTTTTTGACACCAAGTGTCCGAAAAAGGTATGTCTGTGCCTATATATTATATTGCGTACGCGCGCACGCGAAGCGCACACACCCGCATGCGCGGGGACGGACATCGAAATGTTATGTGCCAGATTATTCAATTATGTCAGGTTTAACATCTATACTGTCAGGAAGATTGAAAACGACCTCTTCGACATATTCCGCATCCTTGAGTACATCCATCGATTTCTCGTATGGTTCAGCCCATATGCCGGGCATATTGCATTCATCATAGACATCACGCGGTATGAATGACAGCTCAGGTGTTATCTTGCAGAAACCGCTCTTAACCCCATTAGGATTTGCACTGGCATCTAATTTGATCCATGCCCCGTCAAGATAAACCGCATTGTAACAATGGAGATAATGTCCTTCAGAATCGTCGTCAACAATTGTAAGGCGCTGATAACAGAACCCTGCTGGTACATTGATAGAACGAAGCATGGCCGCAAGAAGGATCGCTTTAGCATCATCCGTACCCAACCTTGCTTTTACGACCTGGGATGCCGTATACGGGATGTCTATGGCATCTATGGCGAATGCGTTCGATATCTCGTCCCTTACGAACTCGAATATTGCTTTGACCTTCTCTTCCTCGGTCCTGCATCCTATTGTCGCCTGTGACGTCTCTCTTGTGATTATGATTTCACTGTAATCGACGTACTCGCTTTCCTGCAAGAACTTCTGCATAACATTACTCATAGAGCTGATAATAGCGTGTTGCTATTAAAGAGTTTAAAGGGTGGCAATGCCACCCTCAGTTCGCATTCTCTGCCTTTTTCTTGTTCTTCTTCTTAACAAGCCCCGTTATCAGAATATCAGAGTTGTAGATCTTCACAGTAGCGAATATCGTGATACCTGCGAATACAATCAGATAGATCAGTCCGGCAACGATCATCGATGTATTTCCGAACATCAGATTCTGCATGATCGTCATCGGATGTGTGAACGGTATCACAAACAATATCCCCTGAAGGACTGCAGGCAATTGGCCGATGGATGAGAACATCGTGATGAACATCGGGATGATTGCGAGAACACTGATCGGCAGTACGTACATCTGAGCCGCTTTGTAGTTCTTTGCGAAAGCGCCCAGGATCATGCACAGTCCCAACGCACAGATGATTGCAAGGAACATGAATACAACTACAATGAGCCAGTCGGCAAATCCTAGTGTCAATCCGAGATCATCTAACGATACTGAACCATTGATTTTAATGTCCAATCCACTGACATAGAAGTACATACCGACCATGTAGAACGCACCCATCACAAGTCCTGCTATTGTAGAGCCTAACAGCTTACCGGCAACGATCGTCGTTCTCTCCGTAGGCAATGTCAGCAGCGTCTCCATCGTCTTGTTCTCCTTCTCATTACCTATGGATGAGATGACGATGCTTCCGATCATCACTATGATCAGCATGATGATTATCGGAACGAATGTGTTCTGTTTGGTCAACGCCTGAGTGATCTGATCGGGTGTTACATTCTCATACGCCTTTCCGTTGAAGAATGTAGTGGAATGCGCACCTACGGGAGACATTACTTGCGCGAACACCTCAGGTGGCACTTCACGATGTTCCAGGATCAATTGTGCCGAAATGAATGAACTGAGTTTCGCCAATCCTGTAGTGGTCGATAACTCATTGATCACACTGAATATTCCTGTCGTAGTCTGATTCCAATACAGTTGGATCACAGGTATTTTCTGATCCTTTATCATGACGTTGAAATCCTGTGGGAAATAGAATGCCGACGTCAGTTCATTTTTCGTCATGGCATCCTTAAGCTTCTCATCAGTGAAATCAGGGCCGATATCGCCGTAAAGATTCACGACGTACTTGTCAGGATCCAGATCCTGCTGTTCATAATACAGCTTCAAAGATTCGATTGCAGTCCCGGAATAGCTCTCTGAGCCGTCTGATGTCGCATCATAATAGCCGAACGGTTGAACACTGGTCTGAGTTTCAACTTCAGAACTTATGAATGAACCCAATGCGATGAACACCAACATCATGACGATGACAGATGCCAATGTGGAAGGTGTGAGGAGCTCCCTCAATTCTTTTTTGATAAGATTAAACAGCTGATTCATTCCATCGCCGCCTTTACGAACACTTCTTCCAAATTCGGTGCTGAATATCTCTGTTTCAGTTCCTCCGGTGTTCCTTCGAGGATCAATTCACCGTGATTTATCATCGCCACTCTGCTGCACAGAAGATCCACTTCGAACATATTGTGCGATGAGATTATCACAGATACTCCGCTCGATGCTATCTTCCTGATGATCTCCCTTATCTCATATGCATTCACGACATCCAATCCGGAAGTGACCTCATCCAAGATAGCCAGTTTGGGATTTGGCATGATCGCTCTTGCGATGAGAAGACGTCTCATCATACCTTTGCTGTATGTATCAACTTTGGAATCTATCCTTTCTCCGAGGTCCGCAATATCCATGCCTTTCTGAATCATGGCTTCCTTCTCTTCTCCGTTAGCGAAGAAATTAGCCATGAACTTCAGATACTGCCTTCCGGTAAGATCCTTATAGGCACCGGCATCCTCAGGAAGATAACTGATCATCTTCCTGACCTCATTGGATTCCGTCATGACATCCCTGCCGTAAACGGAGATAGTCCCTGATGATACTTTCAGAAGTGTGGATATCATCCTGAGGGTCGTGGTCTTTCCGGCACCGTTAGGGCCGATGAGACCGAAGATTTCTCCTTCCTTCACGGTGAAGGAGATACCTTTGACGGCCTCCCTGTCCCCATACTTCTTATGAACATCATTGAGAATCAATGCATCCATATCATTCACCTGATTTGATTAATCTGAAAAGAGGATTTAACATTATGTGTATGTGTGAATTGTGAATGATGGAAATGATAATAATCTCAAACAGCAGATTATGAATACACATACAACTGGACGGTGCGATGATATGACAGGGTCGAAAGTATATTTCATGGATTTCCATCACAGCGAGGAAATCAATTTTCTGGATAAATTCGAGAAATTCATCAGAAAAACGGATCTTGAGACCATAGATTTCGAAAAGAAATTCACTGCGATCAAATTGCATTTCGGCGAATACGGTAATATGGTCTATCTCAGACCCGGTTATGCCAGAGTCATCGCATCGATCGTAAAAGAGCACGGCGGGATCCCGTTCGCCACTGACTGCAGCACATTGTACGCAGGAAAAAGGAAGAATGCCGTTGAACATCTGGACACCGCATCGTTCAATGGATTCAATCCGCAGTCATTGGGTTGTAACGTTATCATCGCTGACGGATTGAAAGGGGATGATGATGTCGAAATACCGATAGAAGGGGAATTCTTCAAATCAGCAAAGATAGGACGTGCCATAGCTGATTCAGATGTCATCATAACGATCAGTCATTTCAAATGCCATGAGATGGGTGGCATGGGCGGTGCAATAAAGAACATGGCCATGGGATGTGCGTCCAGAAGAGGGAAGATGGATCAGCATGCTGACGGCAAGGTTTCCATCGATAAAGATTCATGTCACGGATGCGGAATGTGCATGAAATCATGCGGTTCCAATGCCATCTCGCTGAAAAACAAAAAAGCTGAAGTCGATAATTCAAAATGCACCGGATGTGGATTATGCATACCGGCGTGTCATTTCGATGCGATCAGTGCGATATTCGGAAAAAGTCTGGAGAGTCTGTGCAAGAAAATGGCTGAGTATGCATATGCGTCGATCGTCGGGAAACCGAATTTCCACATTGCGATCATTACGGATGTATCGCCGTATTGCGACTGCCGTCCGAACTGTGAACTGCCCATCGTACCGAACGTGGGCATCCTAGCCTCGTTCGATCCTGTCGCACTGGATGTCGCATGTGCCGATCTCGTGAATAAACAGACTGTGATTCCGGGATCCCAGGCTGATAAGGAAGGGTGCAAAGACATATTCACAAGAGTCCATCCCGATACCGATTGGCGTTGGATGACCGACCATGCCGAGAAGATGGGCATGGGTGTGACAAAATACGAACTGATCAAACTATGATCGATTATATTGATCAATTAATCTGTCGTCCAGCTGATAATAAGTGAGCAAATATATTAGCACGGAGTCGGTATTATTGTAATTTTTTGCACTTATACATCCGTATTATTGTAATTTTTTGCACTTATACGCCCGTATTATTGTAATTTATATAATATGACAGACGTTGAATATTGTGTTACAAAGAAAAGCCTATGCAAAACTCATGGAATGGAAAGAAAAAGGGAAAAAACCACTTCTTGTCTATGGCCAGAGACAGATAGGAAAAACCTACATATTCAACGACCCCCAGCACAAGGCCGGGGGATTGTACCTGATGTCAAACATCGGAACATACGGACGGTTGAATGCGCCCTGACTCCTCTGCGAGGAGGAGCAGATGTCTGTCGCGGATGTTCTTCGCAGCATTGAGATC
>JAZRYJ010000028.1:0-20146 GCA_045600635.1 Candidatus Methanarcanum sp. | reverse complement strand
ATTTTCGTTCTCCTGCCGAACAAATCAGAACAGAACGAAAATGTCATTAATCCGAAGGATAATCGGAAACATGCTCGCATTGTTCATGTTGTTTGGCGATAATTTGAACATACGAGCTCTCATTTTAAATGGGCGGTCTTTTGATTGAATCGAATTTCATTATAAATATCGGAACCTTGTTCTGATTTACAGGGATGATGGCCTGCAGATATCTGCCGGGGATCTTGAGGCGGTTACTATACTGGCTTTAGGGCGGCCGACCCAAGCTTAGCTCACCAACAGTGGGATCAACAACCTGAACCATCCAATTCTGATTGTCAGCATGACGCTGTTGCGGTGCTGAATTCTATAAACGTGAAAGGTTAGGTAGTGAACCCGGCCTTACCGCACATCCGGCATTATGTCTATTCTACAATTATTGTTTATGACTGGAACATTACTGTTGATAGAATCGGACTCACAGTCCCATCAGGACCATCACACCTGCGATGATCAGCGGGTTCAGAAGATTATCTATGTCACCGGGTGCAAGAGTCTCCACGACAGCTGTTACCGCTCCTGCCACCAGACAGCATCCGACGATCGACAGATCGAAATAACTCAATCCTCCGGGATACCATCCGAGGCAGTGGAATCCGAAGAATGCCGCACATACGATCATTCCCACTATCGCAGTCGCAGCGAACACTCCTATCGATCCTTCGATTGATTTTCCGTGTATCGTCTTATGCTTACCGTATTTTTTACCGATGATAGATCCGAATCCGTCACCGTATGTCATCGCCACGACAGCGATCGAAGCAGCGGTCCAATGTTCTCCGAAACAGAAATATGCCAGCAATCCTATTGACACAGCATAGAAGAACAATCCTGTCTTGTTGCCTTGTACTCTTGTAAGCTCACCTAATTTGGAATTTCCTATGATGTTGTTCTTGAACATCGCGAACAGAAGGATTACAGCAAAAGGAATTGCGAAGAATACCTCCATCACCCAAGGACTTGAGAAGAGCCACCATACGAAAACGAAGTTTCCTACGCCGATGTGTACGACCTTACGGTAATCCCACTTCCATTGCCTTTTCTCAGAATGCAATGAGAGTGCGAGCGAGATGACGATGATGGCGTAGACAAGAATGAGTCCGAGGACATCCCATTCGTTCATCGTGAAGTCGTAGTGCATCATACCCAGTATCTTTTATCGAGGTTATTAAAGTAATGTTTGTCGATTGTGTCATAACAGTGTGTATTAAACATATGTTATGCATACACAATTCACAACTGTGAAAGTTTGATGACATGACGGAGAACAAGCATTACGAATCAATCGATCTGATGAAAGGAATCGCGATAGTGGCAATAGTTTTCATTCATATCATCGTTCTGCAGCCCAGTACCGGTTCAGGTTCAACAAACTCGCCTGTACTCGAGATATTTTATTCAGGATTGACGATGTTCTTTGTTTTCACAGGATATTTCTACAAATCGGGAGGAAGCTACTGGAAGAAGATCAAGAAACGTGCCGTTCAGATATTCGTTCCGTACCTCATCTGCGTGTTCATCCTGATTCCGTTGATGGCATTATACGGCAATCTTCTCGGATATAACACAGATTTGTCCGATCTGTTGGGTCAGATTGTAAAAGGGATTACGAGCAATGCATTCAACATGCCCTCATTCGACTATAATTCATATGCTGCCATACAGACAGGATGGTACTTTCTGATGGCATCGTTCACCGGTATGGTGATCTTTTATGCGATAGCGGATAAGGTGTCAGAGGATAACAGGCTTTTAGCCGTCACAATCGCGATATTGCTTGCGGCAACATGTGCTATAAACTTTGCAACCGATGGGATGAATCTGCCGTTCCGTATTCAGATTGCACCGTTGGCCGCAGCATTCATGCTGTTCGGATGGTTTCTGAGGAAGAATGATGTCGCAGAATTGATCGAGAACGGCTGGAAAACAAAAAAATATTGGATATTGTTAATTACAGCTCTTGTTGTCGGAGTGTTGCTGGCTCTGTTTTTACCGACCGGAATGAGACTGAGCGAGAATCAGTTCGGTGAATACGGAGGATGGTCCGTATTCCCGTTCTATTTGCTGAATATATCATGTGGGTATGTATTGTGGTGTTTATGCGGAGCTATGGTGAAAGCGAAGCCTCTGTCAAAAATATTCGGTATTGCCGGAAGATATTCGCTGTTCATCATCCTTCTTCATACATTCTTCATCAAATTGATCTCAGCACCATTCTTCGGATTATCCAATACAAGCTGTTATCCCACAATGCCGATCTGGGCGTGTATAATATTTGCCATCACCGCCATAATCCTGTCCATACTTTCGGCGTATGTCTGTCACGTGATCAAAATAAAGATCATTGAGATGAAATGCACTCAGAACGCTGCATAGAGATTTGACTGAAACATTCAATTTGTATAGGGCGTAGTTAAAATATTTGCTAATACGTACGAAATTGTGAAGGTAGTGTTACAACGTCGGACCGATATGCTTCTTTGGATGTTCTGAAAGGATTCGGAGCGGTCGGTGTTGTCTTCATCCATGTTATGACATTGGGTCCCACTACAACGAATTCTATAGGTTCAACACCTCTGATAGAATTGTTTTACTCGGGGCTGATGATGTTCTTCATACTGTCCGGTTATTTCTATAAACCTGGTGTGAAGCCCCTGGATAATATAAAGAAACGTGCGAAACAGATATTGATTCCATTCGTTGTTTTCTGTATACTATTGACTGTGATAATGGCATTGTATGGAGATATACTAGGCTACCACAGTGAAGTATCAGAAGTGATCGATGTCATTGTCAAGACATTGACTAGTTATGCATTCATGATGCCTGCAGAGGAATATGACGCATATTCTTTGATATCAGTGGGATGGTACTTCCTTATGGCGGCATTCGTCGGAATGGTGGTGTTCTACATCATTGCCGATAAAGCACTGAAGAATAACAGGAATTTTGTGATCACGATTATTTGCTTGTTGGTGATAACAGCGATAATCAATTTCGTTACAGAAGGTATGATGCTCCCATTCCGTATACAGGTCGCACCGCTCGTAGCGGCTTTCATGCTGGTCGGAGCATTCTTCAAAACGAAAAATGTTGCAGAATTCGTAGAGAATGAATGGAAGACACGTAAATACTGGATTGTATTGGCGATAGCCCTTGCTGTAGGATTGTCATTCGCTTATTTCTTCCCTACCGGAATGAAGTTCTACAAGGACATCTTTGGAGACTATCTGGGGTGGTCGGTGTTCACATTCTTTGTCCTTAACGTTGCGTGCGGATATGTCCTTTGGTGTTTAGCCGGTTTCATCAGCAAAGTGAAACCAATGACGAAGATATTCGGAACAATCGGAAGATACACATTGTATATCCTCGTGTTCCATGCGTTCTATATCAAACTGCTTTCAGCACCGTTCTACGGATTGACGAAGGACTGCACATTCCCTTCGATGCCGATATGGGCATCCGCAATATTCGGTATCGCTGCCATAATTTTGTCGATACTGACGGCATACGCGATTCAAGTGATTAAAAAAAGAATGAAAAATAAACATCAAGCAGTCAGTCAATCTTGTTGAATATCGCACTGCACGCTTTCTTCACATCGATGAATGTTTCATTAAATCTTCCCGTATACCACGGGTCCTTCAGATCCTCATCTCTGCCGATGTGCGAGAGCAACAGAGAGATCTTTCTATCCTCATCATCAGGTATGATGTATCTGATATTATGCAGATTCTGTCTGTCCATGCAGATGATCATATCGAATCTGTCATAATCCTCAGGAACCAGACGTCTGGCACTTCTTTTTTCGAACGGTATGCCGTTCTCAGTCAGGATCTGTTTCACAGGAGGGTAGATGTCATTGCCGATCTCTTCGTTCGAAGTCGCACAGCTTTCGATATGGAATCTGTCAGAACATCCGTTCTTCCTGACGATGTCTTTCATTACGAATTCTGCCATCGGACTTCTGCAGATGTTCCCGTGACAGACAAAGAGGATGCTGTACATAGTACCAGTGAATGACTGTACTGTAATTAAACCATACATCGACAATCAACGTAGTCCAAGTTCATATATTGCCTTACAGATTATCAGTCGGGATGAACTCATTTGAGTAGAAAATCAGATATTAGAAGAGACAGGTGGATGCTCACCGGCAAATTCGCCAAGGAAGGCTATGATTGGTGGTGGCATTCTCTTACAGCACAGGATGCAGAAACAGGAAAGGATAAGCCCTTTTTCATTGAGTTTTTTACATGCAACCCTGCATTAGCTGAGGATGAACCTACATTAGGGCAGCTTCCTGAGAATCAGAAGAACGGAAAACGTCCGTCATATCTTATGGTTAAAACAGGCACATGGGGTAAAGGTGATAAGTGCCAGTTGCACAGATTTTTCTCCATGAAAGATGTCAAGATGGGCATGGGAGTACCATTCTCAGTCGAGGCCGATGACTGTTTGTGCAACGAAAAGAGATTGAAAGGAAAGGTTTCAATCACAGGATCAAAAGACCATCCGGAATGGATGTGCGATGACGGAGAGATAATCTTTGATCTTGAAATCGAGAAGAAGATTACATTCAATGTAGGATACGGTGCAGGCGGACTGTTCCGTAAAATGAAAGCATTCCAGATGTATTGGCATGCCGAAGGCATCAAGACATACTATAAGGGCACTATCATGTATAACGGAAGGAAATATATCGTGACGCCTGAGAAGTGCAACGGATACATGGATAAGAATTGGGGTTCAAATTTCACTTCACCATGGGTATGGCTGTCATCATGGGATATGAAGAGCAAGAAGACAGGCAAAACGCTGGAAGATTCAGCTTTCGAAATCGGAGGAGGAAAACCTAAGATCGGGCCGATTGTTCTTGACAGGAAACTCCTTGGCTGTCTTGTCTACAAAGGGAAATGTTATGATTTCAATTTCTCACTGTTTTGGACCGGTTCAAGAACGAAATTTGATTGTAAAGAGACGGAGAAACAGATTGTCTGGCACGTTGAACAGAAGACATTCAGATACAAGCTTGTCACTGACATCACATGTGAGAAAGAGGACATGCTTTTCGTCAACTACGAATCCCCTGACGGAAGGAAGAGGTACAACCATCTCTGGAACGGTGGCAACGGCAAAGGTACACTCAAATTCTACAAAGGGAAGAATCTGATTGACGAGATCGAAGTGAAACGTATCGGCTGTGAATACGGCGAATATGACAATTGAATGCGATTGTGCGCAAGCACAATCCGTTCTTTATTTTTATCTGAAAACGATTACACAATATGGACAAACCGAAAACTGTACTCATTGCAAGTATCGTTTCTTTTGCAATAGGCGCTGTATTGTTTCTTATTTCCCTTTTCGGGAGAATCGGGGATCTGGGGAAGATTCTCAGTTGGATCGGCGGAGCCTTCATTATTGTTGCAATAATTCTTGTGTATGTCGGAACGATACTCAAGGTAAGAGAGAATAACAGCATAAAAAAGTAAAAAGACAGAGAAGAGGAGAAAACGTTTGTGGGGATAGATGCAAGTTTCTTCTCTGTCTTTGGGGATAGAGCGCAGTTGTTTTAGCTCTGTTATTGACATCATACTTTCAGTATATAACCGAAAGAGGGGGAGGTCACTCCCACTTTCTGATAAAATCACATGTGCCAGCACCAATATATTTCATTCGGAAATCACCGAATGATTCATTTTTAATTCTGCCTCGATCGAATTAGATATGCAGTATTAATAACACTAATAACGATTATTAGTTATTATACTATGTCCGCATACATATTATCATGAAGAAGATAAACGAAGACCCCAAAGAGGGTACCGGGAAGAAGAAGGAATATAAGTCGATTTCATCGAAGCGCATCGATGAGTTGATCGAGGAATTCAATGACGGAAAGGCAGGTCGCGGAGACAGTCCGTACACCGAAGAACAATACAAGGAATTCACCGGACAGAAGAAGGGAAAAAACAATCGCTGAACCGGAATATTTTGATCGCTGCATGATCCTGCGGCGATCCTTGTACTTCGTGTGTGATGGGCTGAGAAGTAACACACATCTGATGAACTCAGAGAACACAGCATACTGCAAAGCGTTGACCGATCAGTCTTTCTGTTTGTGTCTGATCTTCACAGCAACACCGCGGTTGAGTTCGACCATCTCCCTTCCGGACATCATGGCGACTCCGACCGCTTTTACTTTCCCATTAAGCATGACGATGGCCTCATCGCCTATGCGTATTTTTTCGTCAGCTGCTGTCACGCCTACAGCGAACAGACTTCCTTTCAATTCGAAATCAGTCATCTCTACAGTATAATGCCCTAACGGTGCGATGAGTTCAGCGCCTTCGAATGTAAGGGAGACCATTCCTCTGTCCGCAGTCATCATGCCGAGCTGCACATCATCCCTTATTATCTTCCAATACGGGAATTTCCCGGTAACGGTCGTGTTCTCATCTATCAATGTATCTGCAACATCCTTTCCGAATTGGAATTTCAGTACTGAGCGCATCGTTTCTTTTCTGTCTGTGCTGAAATCGCATTTCATTCCCTTTGTGACTGCTCTCAACGTTTCATCCAATTTCGTCAGTGATGCAGGTGAAGTATCATCGCCGATGACGGTCTCCTCCATTTCGCACAGTCCGCGGACAAGTTCCGTATCTTCACCGAGATGTGAAACGACTTTGTCATAACCCTGTCCAAGCAATTTTGAAAGCATCTCTCTGATGAATGCACGTTCTTCCGGTTTCCATTCTCCTGTCACCGGGATGTCGTATGCACATGCAGGATAGAATATGTCCAATTCCCTCGGCACGATGCCTAAGGGCGATGTTACGATAACCTCATGGACCAGAGTGTCATGCGGCGCAGTATGGATGGCAGATGCGAATCTTTTGTGAGTTTTCGAGATATGATACGGTTTTTTCGCAGAGCACGGAAGAAGAAGGAGCACTTTTTTGTTGGCAGGCTTCTCATAATTCTCCATAATCCTCTTTCTGTAACGGAGGACATCAGGTCTTCTGAGCGATTGCACAGTGTTGCATGCGAATCTTGTCCCTGTGACCGCACATGCTTCCTCCTGGTAGTCATGGCCTTCATTGTCGAATATCCTCAATGTCGCCACCGATACAGGTGATGCGACCCTCTGATCGACCAACTCTCTTAATCTTCCGCCCATGATGAAGTCATGGATCTTGGAACATTCAGTCCGTATCGCAAGGATATTCCGGTTAATTGTATCCTCATTGTAAACGATCTCTCCTTCAGGGATCGAAAGTATTCCGTTAAGACCGGATGCTCTTGCGACAGAATCATCGAAAATGTCGATGCCCATGTATGTGAATAATGCCAATTTTCCTGCATCTGCAAGTCCAGGTGCAGCGATCAGTATGTTGTTTCCTGCTTTCTGTCTTATCAGCATGATGTTCTTCACGAGTTTGCGTGCATCTTTTCTCAATTCGAATGCATTTGATATCACAAGTAATTCAGTATCTTTCGGTATCTCGATGTCATCATACGGCAGTCTTACAACACACACGCCGTTCTTCAGTACAGGTTCCGACCGAACATTGGAAGATTCGGAGGTCATAAGATCCTGATCCAATTCGACCTCATCGCCGAAATAATTCAGAACTCTTTTCCCGTTTTTGAGGGATATGTGCATAGGATCATCTGAATCATTGTCTACACTCATGATGTACGGTGTGACAATTGTCTTTTCGTTTTTCCTGAATTCACAGATTCTTCCTCTCTGGGAACGTGCAACGACATCCATATTCGATGATAGGCACAATATTAATAATAGGTTCCGTTCCACGATGTTATGAGCGGTCTTTCTCTGACATACTCTGACAAAGGGATACCCGTTATCACGGTATCATCGCAAGAATCACAGAATTCAGCATTCATGGTCGCGGTCAACACCGGATCCAGGGACGAGACACCTGATATCTTCGGTCTTTCCCATCTTTTGGAACATGTGGTCTTCAGGGCCACCAAGACCAAGAATTCATTCCAAATGAGCAAGGAGATTGAAGAAGCCGGAGGATATCTCAACGCATTCACAGGAAAAGAGATGACAGCATTCCATGCGATATCCATCAAAGATACGGCTGATGTTGCCAAGAACATTGTCGCAGACATAGTGAGAAACCCATTGATCAACGAGAACGATGTGGAACTGGAGAAAAAGATCGTACTCCAGGAGATCAGTATGGTCGAGAACAACCCTAACATTTACATCCACGACCTTTTTGATGAGGTCGTGTGGAAAGGACATGAGCTCGAGCAGGGTGAAGCAGGCAATAAGAAGGTCGTCAGCAGTCTGACGAATAAAGAGCTTAGAAAATACTACGAGGACAGATACGGTGCTCAGAACATGGCTGTCATTGCATCGGGACATGTGACACAGGATGAAGTGAAAGAATGGACTGAGAACAACTTTGATGATATGGTCGCAAAGATAAAGACGGTCAGGAAAGCACCCGATGTGTGCAATCATACATACAAATTGTTCAAGAGGAAGGATGACCATTGTTATGCGGGCATGGGATTCTCATCATTCGGACCCAACGATAAGGATATGACCGCAATGCGTATCCTAAGTACGGTTCTGGGCGGAGGATCTGCATCAAGGCTGTTCCAATCGGTAAGAGAGGAAAAAGCTCTTGTCTATGACATCCACAACTATGTCAACAGATATACGGATGCAAGTTCGATGGCGACATTCATGTCGGCGACCGAGAACAATGTTCTGGAAGCGATAATGACCGCTGCCGAGACATTCAGGAAATTGAAGGATGAAGGTCTTGTGAAAGACGAGATCCAGAGAGCTAAGAACATCTTCAGAGGATCCCTCACAAGAGGATTGGAGTCAACCAGCAATAAGATGGAAGTATTCGCCATCGATTTCATGAAGACCGGAAAGGTGAAAAGTGTCGAAGATCGCATGGCAGAGATCGATGCGGTCACTGAGGAGGATGTCATGCGTGTTGCTGAAAGAATCCTTGACCCTAAGAAGGTCAATCTTGCGATGTACTCTGATGATGTCAAGAGCATGAAGGATTTCTCAATCGATCAGTTGGATTTCTGAAACTTTTCAATATAATGGAGGACTGCGTCGACAGCTTTGCCGACGCAGGCTTCTACTTTTTCTGTCATCTTTTCCTGAACGGTCTGGATGTCCTCGACTTCAATAGCGACGAATATGACTTCATCTGGCATCTGTTCGGGTTCCATATCCCTTCCGATCTTCATAGCAGTGGCGAGATTGAAATCATGTGCTGACGCATTCGTTATTGTAGGTTTGAAATCCTCAGGATTGAAGATCATCACAGTCCCGACATCATATTGTTCGGTCTGTATCGCATCAACGATGATAGCATGTTTATACCCCCACAATACAGGGATGATATCGAGTCCGCCTATCGCTTCCTGACGGGTCTCAACATTCTTCAGATTCATCTTTTCTATTTTTTCGGAAACGACCAATCCGATTGCATCATCAGTCATTATCGGGCTGCCGAGTCCGATGACCAGCACATTATCCGAACGTGTATCTTCATTCGGCATTCGTTTCTCTCCTTTTATGATACTTGGTGTAAACACCCAGGATACTTAAGAAAAGACATGGTGCCAATGCGATCAATGCGATAAGACCGAAACCGTTGGTGGTTGCTTCCCTCCCGGCGTATATCGCACCTGCCAATCCGACATATATCGATGACAATATGGCGACGGACATAGGTCCTGTGGATACGCCCCCGGCATCGAATGCGATACCGACCATGTCCTTATCTCCTATCCACATCAATATCAGTGTAAGTACATATCCCGGGATGACGATCCAGAGGAGATTGATGTTGAACAGCAGTTTGGCCATCCCCAATCCGACTAGAGCTGCGACCCCTATGGAGATGACGAATATGATCAAAGTCTTGGGAAGTGCACCGTTGGATGAACGTTCCACCTGATTCCCGAGGATTCCCACGGCAGGTTCTGCGAATGCGACAAGGAATCCGAGCAGGAATCCGAGGCCGATTATCCATATGTTGTCCACCCCGCTGCTGAGATGTTCTCCGAGTTTGGTTGCAATTGGCATGAATCCGCTGTACACGCCTGTGAGGAATATTATCACACCCGCTCCGGCGATGAGCGTTCCTTCTATCGTGTCGATAATGGATGACCACGAATATTTCAGCCAGAATTTCTTGAATATCACGAAGAATATTATCAGCGGTATTATCGCGGTAGCAACATCTTCTGCACATAAGAGGAATTCATTCTTGATGTATTCGAATGAGATCTCAACCTCAGCTCTGGATCCGAATAAGCTGAATGCATTTGTATCGCTGTCCCCCATCACCAGACCCAATATCATTACTGCGATGATCGGACCGACGGATGCCAATCCGACCATTCCGAACCCATCCATCTCATTGGCTTTCGAACCGCCTATCATACATATTCCGATTCCCAGAGCGAGAAGGATCGGGACTGTGAGCGGACCTGTAGTGACACCTCCTGAATCGAAAGATATCCCGAGGAATTCCGAAAGGCCGTTGGATTCAAGCAGAAATGCAAGTATGATGACAGCAATGTAACTCACTGTCATGAGAACTCTGAGAGACAGTTTGTATATGATCTTGAATGAGGCTATGATAAGGAATACTGCCACTCCGATCGCGATTGCATACGCTAATATGAGGGGGTCCATCTTCTCGAACAGATCATTAACCTGACTTGCGAATACGGTGACATCGGGTTCGGCGAGCGTCACCAGGAATGATATGACGAAGACCAGAACGATCATGAATATCCTGGATTTTCTTTTCGAGATCTCATTCCCCATCGCACGTCCCATGGGATCCACTCCGAGATCTATGCCGGCAAGGAAGATCGTGAATCCGATGAGGACCATAGCGACACATATGAGGAACATCAGAAATTCATCCAGTTCTGTGTGAAGAACGAATATCGCCAATATCGCCAAAACAACGACGACAGGCATCGTCGACCTCAGAACCTCCTTGAATTTATCTGCAAATATCCCCATGGAAGAAGGGTATGTCCTACGCGATATTAATTATAATCCCAGTCTGTGAGTTTCTGTAAATCTGACACATCCCTGTGTTTGACTTTAATACTCATTACTCGATATCCATCTTGTGGAGCTAGAAGTCAAGACATATATGGTCGTCAACGGCAAAAACATCTCATCGAGACAGTTGGAGGTATTGGCAGCCGTTAACAAATACGGCAGTAAAACAGCTGCCGCCAAGGAACTGGGCATCTCGCCGCCTGTTGTTCACAAATACATGGTGGCAATGGAGAAATCCACAGGTACGCATCTTATGCTGTCCACACCTAACGGAACCGAACTCACCGAGATGGGACTGAGACTTCTGGAGGTCGCAGGTATGATGGAGGCCAGATGTGTTGACAACAAAGGATTCACGATATCATGCTCTCCCGTTACAGAAGAGCTTGTCATGCAGGCCGTCTCATCGACAAAGGTGAAAGCCTCGATAATAGTGTCAGATGATATCACTAATATTCGTTCTCTGAAACAGGGATTCTCAGATATGATAATTCTCGACGATCCCCAATTACTGTCGGAAGTGGAGGATTTCGAATGGTTGGATGTGAATTACATGGACATGATACATGTGGATAACGGTCCCTCATACATCAGATACAGATACGGTGCACAGAGGATAGCATATGCACAGCTGGATCTCATGGGAAAAGAGTACAAAATCGACAGTGAGACATGTCTGTTGTCAGATCTTCTGAATTCCAATAAGAGTTTCTTCATAGACGAATATCTCCTCCAGAGGAAAGGAATCAAACTCAAAAGTTCAACTGACAAGAATCTTTTGAGACATTCTATCACCGCCGTGTATAGACGTGAAGTCAAGGAAATCACACGCATTCTGAGGTATCTTCAATCAAAGAAGATAGAATGAGTATTACCATTTAGGATAATACAAACTCCTGTTAATAGTTCCTTATTATATAGTAAGTAGTGAGTGCTGTTCTTAGGTAAGAATCATGGTAACACCAAACCCTGACTTCGTTAACGAACTCGCCGCAGTAGGCGGAGAGGGCGCAAAGATGTGTTTCCAGTGCGGTACCTGCACAGCAGGATGCCCATCCGGAAAGATCACAGCATACAGAACAAGAAAACTTATGAGGATGGCACAGCTCGGCCTTAAAGACGAGATCATCGGAAGCGACGATCTCTGGCAGTGCACAACATGTTACACATGCGAAGAGAGATGCCCACGTGGTGTCCCGATCGTCGATGTTGTCATCGCATTGAGGAACATCGCAGTTGCGAACGGAAAGATGTTCGACGCACACAAGAAGACGGCAACGAACCTTGTCAAATTCGGACACACAGTCGACTGCAATGACAAGATCAAAGCACAGAGGAAAGAACTCGGACTTCCTGAAGTCCCGCCGACAGTCCTCGCAAATGAGAAAGCAAAGAAAGACCTTGACACGATCTTCCAGACAACTGGTTTCGTCAAACTCGTGGAGTGATTCGAATGGCTAAATACGCATTCTTCCTCGGTTGCATTGCACCTCTCAGATACCCTGGTATCGAGAAATCAACAAGAACAGTCGCAAAAGAACTCGGACTCGAGCTTGTCGACCTTAAAGACGCAAGTTGCTGTCCTGCACCTGGAGTCATCAGGGCATTCGACAAGACCACATGGATCGCCGCAGCAGCAAGGAACCTCGCTCTCGCAGAGAAAGAGGGACTCGATATCCTCACAATCTGTAACGGATGCTACGGTTCACTCTTCGATGCAGCACACGAGCTCGCAGAGGACAAAGCACTTCTCGCAGAAGTCAACAAAGTCCTTGCAAAAGTCGGACTTGAGTACAAAGGAACAACAAAAGTCAGGCATTTTGCAGAAGTGCTCTACAACGAAATCGGTGTAGATGCGATCAAAGCAAAGATCAAGAAACCATTGGAATACCAGGTAGCAGCATTCTACGGATGCCACTTCCTCAAACCAAGCAAGATCAAACAGCTCGACGACCCAGAGAACCCACACATCCTTGACGATCTGGTCGAGGCAACAGGAGCAAAATCCATGCCAAGAAAGAACAAGGTCATGTGCTGCGGTGCAGGAGGAGGTCTCAGGGCAGGATTCCCGGCTAACGCAATGAAGTTCACAGAGACAAACCTCGAGAACATGCAGGCCTCAGGAGCACAGTACATCGTTGATGTCTGTCCGTTCTGTCACCTTCAGTTCGATGTAGGGCAGAAGAACCTCGGTAAATTCAACATCCCGGTTCTCCACCTCTCACAGCTGTACGGAATCGCAATGGGTATGGATGCAAAAGAGCTCGGTCTCGCTGCACACCAGATCCCAGTCAAACTCTAAACGTTATGATATGGGGGATTTTCCCCCTTTCATACGGTAATTTTTGAAACAATTTATCGCAGACAGAGGATTCCGTATTCTTCTCAATGATAATCTTTTATCGCAGTAGTATATCTCCAGATTACAATGTATCTAGTGCCTAGTGAGTTCTTCATCACATCGAGTTCAGCGACCAGTGAGGTCTCAGGCCTCAATGCGTTCGACCGTGCACTGCTCAAAGCAGGCATAGGGGAACAGAACATGGTCGCAGTTTCATCCGTTATACCGATGGGTGCCAAAGAGATACCCAGAAGGGAACTTCCTATGGGGGCGGTCACGCATTGCGTTCTTGCACAGATGAGAGGCACTGAAGGCGAGATGATCGCAGCAGGCATCGCCTATGCATACAGAAAGGATGGGAAAGGCGGATATGTGGCAGAAGGCCATATTCACGGTTCCAAGGAATCATTGAAAGCAGAACTCAGATGGAAGATGGAAGAGATGGGCAGGATAAGAGATACTGAGCTTGATGAGATACATTACGTCATTGAAGAGCTCCAGATCCCGATAGACAATTACGGATGCTGTCTTGCATCCCTTGTTTTTACGGAATACCAGTGACATGTTCGGAATAATAGTCTGTTCAGGTTGCAACAGGTTGAGGATAATCGATCTTTCGGATGACAGGACCAAATGTCCGTATTGCGGAACAGAGTCTGTCACAAAGAAAAAAAAGATATGTTTCTCGGACGAGGACCAAAATGTTGTAAGAGATGCTTTGAACAGACTGTCCGGCGCTCCTGTAGATGAAAAGAAAAAAATGGACGAAACTATAGATCCACTGTCTACATTGGCATATAAAGTGGAACACACAACAGATGTCATGGGAAAGATGGAACTGATAGCCAATGGTCTGACTGAAATAAAGGGCACATTCACTGTAGATGATGTCGAAGAATTGATCCCGGGACAGGGTGAGAAATACGTGAAAATAATGCTCGCAGAATGTATAATCTATGAAGTCGGATACGGGAAGTATTCCGTTTAATCCTTCAGACCGGGAATGTCATTGCGTTTGATACCGTTCTGTTTCAATATCTCATCGACGACGCGCGGCAGTTTCTTGTAAATTATGTGATAGAACGCATATACTGAAAGCAGAAGTGCCACGCCCAGTGCGATGTATACGAACCACGGCTCCATAGCCAGATATAACGGCACTAGCAACACCTGGAACACTGCGTTGTAGAGCATGGCCTGGAAGACGAATTCTCCGATTTTGCGTCTTGCTACTCCTTCTCCTACGAATGTTCCGTTTCCTGAGAACAGGAGTATGTACATTATTCCGAGACCGATCGAGATGATGTATGTCACAGCATCGGTCATGTCAGCTGCCGCCTGGGAACCTCCGACGGTCCAGTAATAGATGGTACCGAATGCCATTGCCGCACCCATTCCGAGTCCCAATGAGAATCCGTAGAATATGGTGTCTGACAATCCCGCGAATCTTCTGAGATTCAAAGTGACAAGTTTCACTAATTCAGTAATGACACCGAATAATATCGCGATGACAAGTCCCAATCCGGGAACCGTATAGAACGGGAGCAGATATGTCCATACTACGAACAGGATCGTTCCCTCTATAAGACCGACAGTGAAAAGTATGAACAATGTCGGATCGCTGAAGAAAGGTTCTTCGACATTAGGATATGTGTATTTTCTCAGCACGACATACATCACGACAAGTGCGACACCGAGTCCGATGGCTGCGGCGATACCCATTCCTATTTGCATGATTCCACATCTTTCATGTCAGTTAAAAGGATTATCCAAATCTGAATGTTAAAAATGGGAAATCAGGGGGTACAGCCCCCATGTTTTCAATTCAAAGTTTCTTTCCGAGTGTTTTTGCTTCCGCAAGTTTTGCATCGGATTTGTTCTCATTGCCGTTGGCAGTGACGATGCCCGCATCCTCGATCTTCAAGTATCCCATTGTGTTTTTGTATGTGGCAATCGCACCGTCATACACGCCGGGTGAACCTGATGAAAGAAGTAATGCAGCCTTCTTCGCTTTCGGAGGTCTTCCCATGCAGAACACCCTCTGGAGTGCTGCCATCGTCTGTGCGGTCATTCCGAAGTAATAGATCGGTGATGCAAGCACAACGACCTCAGCAGTCTCGTATTCAGGGTAGAGTTCCTGCATGTCATCCTTCTGTGCGCATTTGCCTGCACCCTGTCCTTTGCAGAACATGCATGCTTTGCATCCGTTGATGTTCTTCTTACCTACATTTTTGATGACGACTTCGTGTCCGGCCTCTTTCGCACCTTCCGCAAAGGCTTTGACGAGAGCTCCTGTGTTTCCTTTGTCCTCATTCGGGCTTCCGTTGATAATGAATACCTTCATGAGTGAAAGAGAAGAATATAGGTATTTACCATATGCGGTAAAGATCAAACAATCTTGTCATAGTAGTGGGCGACCATACACGATGATTCACATTTTCCGCATGAAACACATTTGTTCGGATCCACATGCAATCCGTCCTTGATTGTTATCGCATGATGCTGACATCTTTTGGCACATATCCCGCATGATGTGCACATCTGAGATCTGAGAAGGGCCTTCACCGATCTTTCGAATAAAGATTTGGCATCGTCAAGTGATTTTGAAACAACAGAGACCTGGCCTCCGCCGAATAATTTCGTTGTTCCTGTCTTTGTTTTCAGCATAGCGATCTCGAATTCCGATGAATAGCGCACATCGCCGACGGTTCTCAATGCATCTTCCACGGCAGAGAAGTCTTTGGATCTCGGAACATTGACGATCGCTTCGACGGAATATCCTCCTGAGGCACAGGATGATGCACCTTTGAGCATCTTAACAGACGGACCTTTCGCCTTTGTCGGTCTGATCCTGAGATCCAATTCTTCGGCAAGAAGTATCATCTTCGGAGGAAGGACTTTCCATCTCCAGAATCCCATATCCACGTACTCTTTCGGAAGTCCGCGTTCCTCAGCATATCCGTAGAGGAAATCATTCCATTCTTTATGCAATTCAGGATGTATGCGCTCGGTGTTCTTCCATTCGCTCGCAAGACATGATGCACAGAGGTAGCATCCTATCCTTTCGAAGTCCTTTTCATACAGGGGGTTGTAATCCAGATGTTTCATCCAGATATATCCCCATATCTCGGATGCATTCCATGCCCTTACAGGATTGATACAGGTCTGATTAGGGACGAACGGATTCTTGGAAACGAACCCGATCTTCGATCTTGCGAAGGATTCCAGCATCCTGTTGCCCTCAATCGTTATTGTTCCCTTTGGGTATTTTTCAGAGATCATTTCTGTGACAGGTCCGAGTTTGCATACTTTGCAGCACCATCTGAAATCCTTTGCAGGAGGGCCGAATGTATCGACATTTTCTCTGAATGCGTTGTCAGATTTTGCTTCATGGAGCGTCAATTCATTGTTCTTTGAAAATCCGTGGACATATTTCACGGTCTCAGGGAATTCCAATCCGGTGTTTATGAACAGTAATTCGATATTTTTCACGGCTTTTGCAGCGATACCGAATGCTGCAAGCGAATCTTTCCCTCCTGAGAATGAGGCGGTGACCGGCAGATCCTTTGATTTTATGAATGATTTCACATCACTGACAGCATTCCCTTCCAATTCTTTCAGATGCTGTTCGTTGCATTTGATGAACACATCTCTGTCCGAATCGGGCGATATAGTAATATCTGCAGGATTATCCAGATCCCTTATCTTGACGGCTTTATCCATCGATTTCAATTTTGAAGAATCCCCGAGTGCTATTCCGACACCGATCTTCTCGCCCTTTCTCAGGATGATCGATTCCCCTGTAGTGAATTCTCCGACGATATCGCGTATATTTTCCCCGGGAATGGATTTTCCTTTCAGATGACCGGACATCGAACCGAATGTTATGATGTTCTTTTTTGCAAAACCATTGAACAGTTCTGCACCCGGCTGTCTTATCTCCAGGGTATAATCGTTCCCGGTGATATCGAATCTCAGAACAGCAATGACATTTCCGTGTGCTATGATCTCATCAGTTCTGTCCTCACCTGGCACTTTGTTGAGAAACATCATTTTATTCTTCAGAGGTTCGGAAGTACCGAAGGTCCTTTCGAATAAAGAGAGGATTAGTTCCGTCCCGTCGCCCATGCACGGTCTGATGTCGCCGGGACTGTTGATCTCAAATTCTCTCAAAGTTCCGTTGCAACTGCATTTTTTGCCGAGAATCAGCGTGCCGCAGCGGTCGCACCACAGGAATTTCTCTTTTCCGTGTGCGACATTGGATTGTACCATGATATGACAAATGTAAATAGAGATAATAGCATTATCCAAGAATATGGATGACTTCAACAGGGCCAGGTCAATAAATCCGGGTTTCGGCAAACCGAGATTCAGTAAAACGGAGATAAAGCACCTTCTTATCGCTTTATTGGTTATGGCTTTGGCATTCACAATAGTTCTTGCGAGGTCCAATCCTCATTATTTTGATGATGATTTCTGGACCAATGCCCTGTGTTGGTTCGGTGTTTCGATATTGATCGCTCTGGTGTCATTCTTCGTTCATGAGATGGGACATAAGTTCGTAGCTCAGAAATACGGCGCCTGGTCTGAATTCAGGATGTTCCCGATAGGGTTGTTACTATGCATAGTGACGTCATTCCTGGGATTCCTGTTCGCTGCTCCCGGCGCAGTCTATATAGACGGTAATATAGACAAAAGGATGAACGGGCATATCGCTCTTGCCGGCCCGGGGATGAATCTGATCCTGGGAGGGATAGCTTTGCTGATCTCCATGGCGACGACAGGTTATGTCTGTGCCATATTCAATCTGATCGCATATCTGAACGGATTCCTTGCAGCATTCAATATGATCCCGATCCCTCCGTTGGACGGTTCGAAGATAATCAGGTGGAACCCATTTGTATTCGTTATAGCCCTGGCTCTGGCCATAGTGTTGATCGTCTTTACTAGAATGTGAGGGAAAAGGACCTTGCGGCCCTTTTCAGAAATCTGTTAAGATGTTTACATATACTCTTTGCAGGGGTATCTCAGATTCCTGAGGATCGAGCCTTCCCACTGTTCGAGTTTTCCTGGATTGAGGATGTTGTTCGGATCGAAGGCAGCCTTGATCGCTCTGATTGTGGCCAACTCCGTGCTCCTCTCCTTTTGGAAGTCAGGTGCCTTTGATATGCCTACTCCGTGCTCTCCGGTGACTGTTCCGCCGAGTTCGATGCATGTCTGGAATACCTCGCTGACAGCTTTTACTCCTCTGTCCCATTCATCCTTATCGAGCGGATTGATGAGCATTTTTGTGTGAAGGTTTCCGTCAGAGGCGTGACCGTATGTTGCAATCGTGACCCTGTATTTGTCCGCAATCTTCTGGAAGGCGGATACCGCATCAGGAATTTTCGATACCGGGACGGCCATATCATCCGCAAGCGATACTGAAGAGTATCCGGGCTTGAGTGCAGATAATGATGTCATCACCGATTTTCTGGCGGATGTCCATGCTGCGATCTGTTTCTTATCATGTGTCGCAGTCACGGTCTTGGCACCGATGCCTTTTGCTATTTCCTCCACAGTCTTGAGATCCCTCTCGACCTGTTCAGGTTCTCCGTCGCATTCTACGATGATCAGCGCTTTACAGTCAGGCAACGGATTGCCTTGTGATTTGTTCACAGCTTCGATAGAAACCGAATCCATGAGTTCGCATGATGCCGGAATCAGCGGTTTTGCGATGATGGCAGATATGCATTTTCCTGCATCATGGACAGATTCGAATGATGCGAGACATGATGCAGTCGTCTTCGGCTTTGTCATCAGTTTGATAGTTACTTTGGTAATTACGCCGAGTGTTCCCTCACTTCCGCACAACAGACGTGCGAGCTGATATCCGGACGAGTCTTTGATGGTCTTTGTTCCTGCTTTGACTATCTCACCGTCAGCTTTGACGAACGTCAATCCGAGGACGAAATCTCTTGTCGCACCGTATTTCACAGCTCTCATGCCCGAGGCATTGGCAGCGACCATTCCTCCGATCTCACATGCTTCTGCTGAACCCGGGTTGCACGGGAAGAAGAATCCGTATTTTCCTATGGCAGCGTTGAGGTCGTTGTAGATACATCCAGCCTCGCATTCCACCCAGAGGTCTCCGACACTGATGTTGAGGATCTTGTTCATCCTGCTCATGTCCATTACTATTCCGCCTTTGATCGGGACGGCAGAACCGCAGAGTCCTGTTCCTGCACCTCTCGGGACCACGGGAATCTTATTGGCATTCGCGATCTTCATGATCTCGGATACCTGTTCCGTGGACCTTGGCTGAACTATCATTTCCGGCGTCTTGTGGAAGATCGATGCATCGAATCCATATGTGTAAAGATCCGCTGTTTTTGTTGAATATCCTTCCTTTCCGACGATTTTCTCAACTTTATTGATAATTGATTGGTCCACTGAAATCACTCGGAGTACCATTGCTTATTATATTAATAAACCAGACGATTGACACATACAGCTTCTGGTGTTGTTTTCACGTTCTGATAAGTCTCATTGAAACCCTCGTGTAAACAATTTTCACTTTAGATCTGACGTACTCTGTTTTTACGTATTTTTCGAGTTTTTTTTTCTCCTGCTCTTCCTATGTTTTTTCACTGTTTTTCTTATTTTCATTTTATTTATTTTTT
>JAZRYJ010000027.1:0-1449 GCA_045600635.1 Candidatus Methanarcanum sp. | reverse complement strand
ATTTCTCTTGACGTAAAAAGTACGGTTCACAGAGAATATGTCTTTTCCCCAATAAAGCGTTCGCTAGGAGCTTGCTCGTTAGAGCTTAGCAAGCGACATAGCGGACGCCTTTCCTAATTTGGATTTGAGAAACGAGCAATTTCTCTTTGCAGCCGTTCATTCTGCATAATGACAAGTGGATCCATGTACTCACTGTTCCTATTTTCCCAATTTTTGGCGGCAACATGATTTGCAAAATAGAACCGGGACGGGAACAGGACTACGTTTCTACTCCAAACTTGTAGGGCGTCCGAGTGTGCGGAGCACACTCAGGGCACATCAGTCAATATGTGGATCAAATCTAACACCTCAGAATCTGTATGGTGTACCTCTTTTGAGAACAGAGAATATCCTGTCCAGAATCTTGTTCGCACAAGCAATCCTCGCTTTCATCTTGCCCATGGATTGCACATGGGTATCATAGAATTCCGTGATATCTGGGATTTTCATTCTACGGTTGACATTGACGACCCTGGACAAAATTGACCTCATCATCGGATCACCACATTTCGTGATGTGCCCGTGATTTGTCTTCCCTCCGGAATTTCTTACATTAGGTGCTAGACCGAAGAACGATCTCATCTTGTCACTGGATTCGAACCTGTCGATATCCACAATCATTGACTGAAGTTGGATTGCTGTTGTCAATCCTATTCCGGGAACGGATTCTAACAAGGATACGCTCTCCATGAACCTCTGTGCTTTTAGCACAGAGGCCTCGTTTTCGAGCGTTATCTTCTGATGTGCCAGATTCTTGCTTTTCTTATAGAAACGACTCAACTGTTCATCGAGTTTCAGACACTTTCCGAGATAGTATGTATAATCATCGAGATGGTTTCCCAATGCCAGATCATTGCCGAACATATTGCGGATTTTGTCTCTGTTCGATTCCGTTTCGAAATTATCCAACACTTCTTCCTCGATATATTCCGAATTACGGCGCATGTGCGCCCTGATACGTTGTACTGTCTGTCCCTTCAGTTTTCCATAGCGTTCCCTTTGGCGGCAGATATCGCGTATTTCCTGGTCAACATCCTGGACAATGAAAGAAACGGAAAGTTCGATCTCACCTAGACGATACTGGCGAAGGAACTTCGCCAGTATCTCGGAATCGTGTTCATCAGTCTTCTTGTGGCTATCGGTGATCAGTTTCAGGTTCTTCGGATCAACAAGAATTGCATCGACACCCCTAGAAACAAGATAGTTGTGAAGATCAATGGAATAGGAGCTAGTTTCCGCCATGTAGCAGAACTTCTTCTTATTCATCTTCTTGATGATGTCCTCCATTCCCGAAGGTTTTGCAAGAACCTCAAACTGTTCGATCATCTTTCCTTTCGGATCCAATACGGTGACCGTAACGAAATCCTTATGTGCATCGCCTGCTACGTAATACTCGCGGCTCATGTTATC
>JAZRYJ010000026.1:0-8009 GCA_045600635.1 Candidatus Methanarcanum sp. | reverse complement strand
GAACGACATAAGTCGTTCGCAACATCATTTACACAGGATTCAGACGTTCAATCCAATAACAATATCATCAAAAAATCATATCCAGTCATCTTGTTCAGTGTAAAAGGTGTTAATTGTCATAACACTGAACGTACAATATATTCATTAACAATACAGACCGTCGGTCACGATTGAGAATCTGTAGCTTCTTTTCTGTGTGATGCCGAGATCTTATCTTTCAGATGATGATAGATCTTCGAACCGATATATGCTGTCAATAATGACAGGATCAGAGATGACAGGGATATCACTATCGCTGACGGTATCGGCATATACGCCAGAAGCGATGATTTCGACATACCGTAGAACGGGGTCTGCAACAGTTTAAGATAGAATCCGTGAAGAATGAGTATATGGAGCGTATATCTGCTGAATAGTGAGAATAATCTTGTGAGATGTTCCAAACGGCACAATATGGCCGTCACACACAAGAGGAAATATCCGCAGCACATCATTATCACAAAGAACGGGATGACTGATAATGCACCGTGCAGTCCGAATTTACAGAAGGAATAGCAGCATCCGCTTGGCAGAAAGAAAGATGTCACAAATCCAATTGTGACCACAGGTATGAGGATCATCCAGAATTTCCTGGTTTTGAAATTGTTCTCTAAATACGGGATGACATCGTGCTTCTTCATGAACGCACCTACGATCATGAAGGCCACTGCCATCGGAGCCAGATCCAATCTCAGAGGATAGGCAACTGTGAAGAACTGCGTTATCGGCATCTGGATCACCAGACAGATGGCGACGGAAACAACCACATGTTTCCATGACTTCACACATCTATCAGCAATGAAATAGAATATTATCAGAGCTGACAATATATTCATCAGGAAATACCATCCGATACACACATAACCGTATTCCGAACCGTAGATCCAGGGTTCCTGGAATGAGAACATCGTGAGTGTGTCTACCAGATCCTTGATTATATCGTCCGGACTGCTGAAGAAACCGAATATGTTCCCCCATCCGACCATGATGAGTGTCAACAGGGTTCCGCAGATGATGAATATCGGAACTATCTGGATGATACGTTTCTTGACGTTTTTCCAGAATCCGTTCTTCGGTTTGTAGAAATATCCGGATAACAGGAAGAACATCATAAGTGCCGAGAAGAACAGATCAAGTATCGGATTATACAATTCAGTGATCGGGGTCTGACTCGGATCTTCCGGTGCCAGACCGGAAAAACCATGAAGGATTACTACTACGATGATGGCAAATCCTTTAAGAAAATCGGCCGATCGAAGATATTTGGTGCCGGTATCATCAGTCCCCATGTGCACAAAATGTGTTTTGACACATATATACTTCAACGGAACAATATGAGCGTGTAATTTACAGATGGATTAAGCCTGTCAAACGGATTCGATTGATCAGACCCTTTTTCTTCCGTAGATGATGTATCCTGTGTGCCCCAGCATCTGATATGACGGTCTGACCCCTCCGGAATGGACCTCCATCTCACGCTGTATGATCTCGATGGCGAAGACATCGGAGAAATTCAGTTCCCTGAGCTTATTGACCATGGCTTCCAACTGATTGACATTGGGGACATATGCCGCTATCCTCCCTCCAGATCTCAGATGGGGAAGGAGATTCTCTACCGCATCCTCCGGACCGGGCATGTCCATGGTCATCGCATCCGCAACATAGTCATTTATCAAGACATTCCTGGCATCCCCGATCTGATATGACCAATATGCATCCAGCCCTGTCCTTTTCAGATTCTTCTGGGCACAGAGTGCATTCTCCTCCTTCAATTCCACGGTATGCACATGGCCGTTCGGTGCGACAGCGGATGTCAATGCGGTGGTCAGTCCTCCTGAGCCTGCACCTATCTCCAGTACCTTATCTCCTGCTTTTATGTCGCAATGGAACAGTATCGAAGCTGCATCCTTTCCGATTATGATCTGCGCTCCCCTCTCCAAGGATTCCGTCAGTTCATATCTTCCGGGTCTGAAAACAGTGAATTTCCTGTTGATGATGGTGAATTCAGAACCGTCATCCAGATCCTTGAACTTATTACCATCGACGGTACCCAATGCCGGTATCTTGAGCATCTCATAACGTACTCTGAGCCAGTATCTCTTCTCATCTTCATCCACAAGATATACAAATTCATTCTCTTGGAAAGGCATGAACGGACTAATGGAACGAATCAATAAAACGTTTGTCTGTGATTCGGCATCATGAGTGAATATACCAAAGAACAAGTGGATAAGATCGCAAGGAGCGCCTCATTCGTTGAGAATCTGTGCATCGCCATGAACATCATCAACGATTCCATCTCGATGCACGGCGACTTGATGGTGAAAAAGGATGTCGCTGACGTACAGAGGGCGCATGAATTGCTGAAATCAACAGTCGATTCGATATCAGAAAGGATAAAAAAGGAAACTAACGGAGAAATGGACTTCAAGATTGATACTTGGTGATGTACTATCCTTTTATTTCGATAAAGGAATGACGGAATATGACGACCGGAAGATTGGCGATGGTCATCTGTCCTATACTGGAGGATGAGATGATTTACAGCATCCTCAACGATAGGGAGGAGAAGGATGTCTACCTTTTAGAGAATGACAACAACAAGACGCTTCTTCCGAAACTGGCGATCAATAAGATAAAGTACACTTCCATCCCGGAGGATGATTTCTTTTCTGACAAGATCACCATACCGAAGGACAGATTCTCGATAATAATCTGGATGATGGACATCGGACTTCATTCCGAACCGGAATGTCTGAAACAGACGATAAGACAGGAACTCCTCCGTCTGGAAGGGAGGGCTGACGCCATCGCATTGTATTACGGATTGTGCGGTAACGGACTCACTGGAATCATAGATTGGATCCATGAGAACATGACAATTCCGGCGACCATATTCACTGATAAGAACGGAAGGGTGTGCGATGACTGTGTCTGCGTCCCGCTGGGAGGACCGGAGAATTATCTGAAACTGCTGAGGAGATATCCAGGTGTGATGTATCTCACTCCTGCGATGGCATGCAGCCAAGAGGAATTCATGGGCAAACAGGAGCTGTTCAAGGGACTTGACCAGGTGGATATGTCCAGAGAGGAATTCATGAGATTCATGCTAGACATGGCCGGATACAAATACGCTCTCAAGATCGATGACGGTATCGGCGACAGAGAACATTTCGATGAGGAATGCGAGAAATATGCCAAGAAATACAATCTCGAATTGAAGGAACTGGAACCGGAATGGATCTCATTGGAACTTGCGGACAAGATCTATGCTGAAGGCAAGTCATTTTTGAAATGATTTCAGTCTTTGATTTCATTCAGGCATAAGCGTATGTTGGGACCGCTGCCACCCTTCAGTGTACAGTGGCACAGGAAGTCAATTGCATACATATCAAATCATTTAGGTTCGTTTTAGTTATAAAAGATGATGTTTTGATACCCACATATGCGTAAAACACACCTTGCTATAACATAACAACACCTGCATTCAGCGTAAGGGAGGATGAAGATCTCAAAAACGATTTTGAAAAAATGTGCGAGTCTTTCGAAATAAGTATGACAGCTGCTATCAATCTGTTCACCACGACCGTCGTTAACGAGCAACACATTCCGTTCGAGATCAGAAGCAAATCATTGACAAGAAATGATGCGATGAAATTACTCGAATCGACGAGAGCTCAAGCACTATCCGATAATCCAGCCGGAATGACCTTGAATGAGATCAACGCATAGATAAAAGCATCAAGAGCGCAAAGGAATTAGAACGATGTTCCTATCTTCGAAATCGCATTAGAAACTCGCAATATGTGCACATATCTCGTCACAAGCAATATGAAGCACTATCTGAAAACAGATTTTGTAATCACACCGAAACAAGTAGCACATCTGTTGAATGCTACTACAAAGAAATATCTGCTTTCACCGTACCCGTGTGAGATCGACATATATGATATGGGGTCGCTTTACGCAGGAAAGATACATGCAGTCCTGTGCAGGAATTGGAAACATCGTTTCAAAGGGAGAGATCTGTACGACCTTGTATTCTATGTATCCAGCAATGCACATGTGAATCTTGAGAATCTCAGATCAAGATTGGTCCAGAGCGATGTCATTAAAGATGATGACGTTCTGAAAATAGAGGACGTACGTTCAATGTTAACTGAAAAAATGGATGATATCGATTTCGAAACATCTAAGAATGACGTCATCCCGTTCATAACTGACCCGCGTTCGCTTAACGTATGGAAGAAAGAGTTCTTCATCGACGTCATCAGCAGGATTGAATGACCGCCATAATGCTGAATGGTACTTTCATGCTGCGTAGAATATGCCTGCAATTGCTGCTCCGACGGCGATTATCGCCACGACAACGAGCCAAAGGTCCTTTCCTTTCATGATGTGAGTATCTGATGATGAACATTTAAGTTCTGTGGTTAGTATATATCTGCAATCTTATATATGGCAAAAGTCCCTCATCATCAATCCTGATATCCGATGAACGAAGATACGATGACTGATTGTCCAACGTACGAAGTCATCAGCCCGAAAGTCCGCAAAATGGTGATAGTCGGAATAGCATTCTGTGTATTCACTGCCTGTGCCGACAACACCAGCTTCGACGTGTTGCAGGATAAAATTGCGATTTCGTTCGGATATGCATACGAAGTCATTCCTGTGATGATGACCGCCTTCATACTTCTGGAAGCGATGGTGATTGCCATTTCCGGAAAACTTTCCGATATGTACGGAAGGAGACCGGTCATTCTTGTCGGTGCAAGTTTGCTGATAATAGGCTCCCTGACGGTCGTTCTAAGCACTGAACCGATCATCGCTATCATCGGACGTGCGGTCGAAGGTGCAGGTGTGGGCGCCATACCGCCCATGGCAATGGCAACGGTCGCTGACATGTACGCTCCGGAAAGGAGAGGCAGGATACAGGGGATCGTCAGTCTAATCTTTGCTTTGGGGATGGGTGCGGGACCGGTCATAGGAGGTGTTTTGGCAAATACCGGTCCCGAAGGATGGCGTTTGGTTTTCTTGCTGAATGCCGTGATGACATCGGTATCGATCGTTCTTATATTCCTGAAATATCCCAAGGTACACAACGAAAGGCAAATGAGCGTGGACTATGGTGGTGTCATCCTCCTCGTAATCCTCCTTACCGATGTCATCCTATTCTTCGGTCTCTACGGCTCCGTGTCCAATTACATCATCATAACCATGGGCATTATAGCGATCCCGTTACTGATCTCGTTCATCAAAATCGAGAAAAGAAAGGGCGAGCCTATCATTTCCCCTGGCATATTCAGGAATCGTATAGTTCGCCAAGGGGCGATCCTCTATTTCCTCGTTGGGTTTTCAATCGTTTCGATTGAACTGTTCACCAACGTATACGCACAGAAAATAATAGGGATGGAGGTCGATGAGGCGGGCCTATACGTCCTTCTTATGATAGCGGGAATGATCGTCACCTCCGTGATCACGATGCCTTTCATAGACAGGACTGGATGCAAACCATGGATCATCGCAGGTGCCATCGCGTTTACAATAGGTATGTTGATGTTCTCGTTGTTCTCCACCACGGGCTTCGCCAGTACAAAAGCGTACTTCGGCATCGGTCTATTCCTGTGCGGTGTGGGATTGGGAGCGATTGCCGGACCAACGATAACTGCCGTACAGAACAACAGCAACCAAAAAGAAGTTGGCATGATTACCTCTTCCGTCGATCTCTTCAAGAACATAGGTGGGGCCATAAGTACGACGCTCCTTACTCTGGTATCATCCGTGTACATCTATCGGTATGCGGGAGAATACTTCAGTTATGATATCGTATCCGAGACTCTGAAGGACAAGGGTCTGGACATCCTAAGATATCTGGATCCGAGCGAATTCGAAAAAGCGTTCCACGGACTTCCATTCATTGAGATCCAAAACGGCATACGTTATCTGTTCGTAGATTCCATCGGCCTGTCGTTCACGGTCACCGCCCTGTGTACGATAATGATGATCGTAGTTGCCATCACTTTCGTCGAAAAAAGGCCAAAAGAAAGAAACAGAATTGATAATAAAGAATAGATTGGAACGAAAATTTTGTCAGAAATATCGTGATAGTTTCGTCTAGGACATTCACAACACATAATGCTATACTTTGATTGCCGAAATGCAATTAGTTGAAGCGATTTTTCCATTTTTGTTGAATAAGGACAGAGGATTTAATGAGGATGGGATTGGAAATGAGAGTGTGTCCCCGGACCAGTTCAGCTGCGTTCAATGGTATCGAAGACACTTCCGTCCATGCTCCCGATGTCCGCCGCCTCCATATGTCTATCTCTTCTTCATCTTATCGACAATCTTACGCGTATTCTCGGCGAACAGTTTCGCCAATCCGACGACGACCTCATGGGTATGCTTTTCGGTATGGGCGCTGAACACCACATAAGTTCCCTTTGCGTATGACACATAGTACAGCGAATCGAAACGCGGTCTTACCTGTATCTGCTCCACGTGCAGTCTGTCGTCGGTCGCCTTGCTGTCGTCCTTACCGAAATGCTGGAATTGGAACAACATGTTCGGCCAAAGATCACAGTCCCTGCGCAGGTCTGTGATGGTGACGGATGTGCTGGACATCATCTCGTATACGTTACCTATGTTGTCGCGTATGAACTTCTCCATATCGCCGCCGTTGTCGTCCATCAATATCGTATTGACCCTCAGGAAGAACGCAATGGACCTCTCCAGGTCCACCTTGTCCCTTCCGTCCTGTGTGAAATGGAACAGTGCATCCTTGCGACCCGAATATTTCATCAACGAATACCCAAAAACAGTCGCCATGAAGAATCCGGGCGTAGCACCGAATATGCTTGCGGTATGGTCGAGATCCTCAGACGTTATGCCAAGCGGCACCACCTCCGAACCGCAGCTCCCCTGTCCTTCTGGGAGGACTGGGAGACGATAGCTCAGATCGCGTGATTTCAGGATGGCGACCATCCTGTCCCTCTCACGCATGTACTTGTCCGACCTGTGAATCATATCGTCAAACGAACGCTGTCTGGCGACACCGTCATCCAATTTCAACGGAACGCCGGCGTATGCCATCAGCAGCGAAGAGATGAGAGGCACCGACGAACGGCCGTCGAATATCATATGGGAAAGATCCGCCACTATGTACGTCTTACCCTCGAAAGTAGTAATGGCGAATCTGGCAAAGACGTCCTTGTCCGGATCGAAATGACGTATGAACGTCCTGATCAATATATGCGGATCCACATCCTCGCAGATAACAATCTCTGGCATGATGTCGAAATTGGCCCACAGCACCCCTTCTTCCGTGGTTATGTGCATCCTGAGCGAAGGGAACGCCTGTATCAGTCTGATTAGCGTATCGTGGAGCCTGTCCTTGTTCCAACCATCGTATGATATTATGAACGGCATGTTGCTCTCAACCTTTGCCTTCTTCGTGAGGTATGAATACATGTCCACCTGACTGTCAAGGAGCGGACACCTGACGTTGACGTCATAGTCCTGCTGTATCAGCTGATAATATTCAATGCACTTCGCTATCTCTCTGGGCGTACGTTTGTGCAATATGTCTACAACGTTGATATGGGCGATGTCGGAACCGTCATTGAACATAGTTGCAATCTTTATGGCCTTAAGAGAATCTCCGCCGAGCTGTATGAAATCGTCGTCTATCCCTATTTTCTCCATTCCGAGGACATCGGAGAAGGCCTCGCAAAGCCTGCGCTCATTGTCGTTCCTCGGAGCAACGTATTCGTGACGCAAGGCAGATGTATCCGGTCTTGGCAACGCGCGTCTATCCACCTTTCCGTTGACGTTCAGCGGAATCCTGTCCAATTGTATCACGAAGGACGGCACCATGTATTGGGGTTTCCTTTCGGAGACGAACGTCTGAACGGATTGTGCATCGATCTGCGAATCCGAAACTATGTAAGCGCAGAGCTCCTTCCCTC
>JAZRYJ010000025.1:0-48992 GCA_045600635.1 Candidatus Methanarcanum sp. | reverse complement strand
ATACTTAATATATATTGGATAGCTTTGCTATCCAATTATAATTAAGTATTAATTATTAAAAACAAAAGAACGACAGGATCCGAAACGTGAGAAATGAAAGAAAAATCTCAAAAATTCAAAATGAGGGTTTCCTCAAAGCCTATACAGACCTCATACATTTTTTGAATGTTGTGGCTGGAATCAATAATCGTATGAATTCCTTATATTTTTTCAGTTTTAGGCCATCTTCCCCATGCCCTGAGACCCTCGCGTTCCGAATCCATTGTCGAAACTTCCATGCCTGGGATGATCATCCTCACGGTAGGGATTTTAACATCAGTGCGGGTGAGATCCGCAACGACCGCCCTTTCAAAACCTGAATCGACAAGTTTTCCGAGAATTATCTCTATGTCGTCAAGAACATATTCCGTAGCTTCATTCTTCATTTCCGATAATTTTACTTTCTTCGGATTGTCAGAATACCACAGTCTATTGATCGCTTTGATCTTGTCATAACCCATCTCCTTGGTGACCTTCACAAGATTTGCATTAACTTTCAGACCGTGCTTATGGGTTGTTCTGGACTGCGCGACCTCTGTCAATGCTCTTACGGCAGCGATCTCCGGATCCAGATGTGTCCCTACGCCGATATTGAGGAGTTCGGGATCTTTCGTTTTGATGTCGTCAGAAGATGCTCCTATTGTGGTGACGTCGACATCACTGGTGAGATCCTTCAATTTGATTCTCACGCCGCTCTTCTCGAATTGTTTCAATAATCTTCCCGGGACAGAATCCTCATCATCGATTATCACATCCGCATTCGTTCTGTCGAATGCCTCTGCAATGGACCATGCATCTCTTTCAATGACCTCGAACATCCCATGCAGAATCGCCTCTTCGAGCGTATTCCCTGATGCTATGCCGTTCGTATGATACCTGAACAATTGAAGATCCCCGTCAGGATAGTATGGGTAATAAACCGCACATGCCGGGACCCATACCTCTTCCCCCTGGATAAGATCATATCCTGTAGTCCATGCGATATCGGCTGCTTCCAGGTTATACATCACACGTGCCGGGAGTATCAGATCGTCGGGCTCTATCATCGGACCGTTCTCTCTGACCTGTTGTATCGTACCGTATGCGATCTCATCATCATCCCGCATCTCTGAACTGTATCTCTCCATAGCCTCCATGACCGCTGATGCCATGGCCTGTTCAGGTGTAGCTCCTTTTCCGTTGTAATTGCCGAATACGCCCTTTGCTGTTTTTTTACGAATTATGGAATAAACAGGAATCCCTATGTTGTCCATCTCCGTTATATCCTCCAGCGGTTCCATCCCGGCTTTTTCCAATAACGGAATGACTTTTTTCAACGTCTCTTCCGGAGAGATCGTTCTTATGCCTGTCTTCGATGACGCTTTCTGACACCTGTTCAACATTATTCCGGGCATTTCACTCCCTCATTCCCATGATCTTTTCGTAAAGATTCAGATCGGCAGACTCGTGCAAAGTGGATTTTTCAATGATCGCATCCACCTGGACATTCTTGACACTGTATATGGTCAGTATCTTGGACTGTATCATCTCATACAGTTCATTAACATTCCTTGTGTATACTTCACAAACAATGTTGTGATCCCCGAATGTTTTGTATATATCTCCTATCTCCTCGATATTCTTCAATGTTTCCAGGACATCATTGACCGGACTCCCTATGACCTGTATGGAGACTAATGATTTCATCACACCCATTGATGAAAGATCCACATCGATCGAATATTTGCGGATGATCTTATCCTCCTCCATCCTGGCAACACGACGGCTTACAGTCGCTTTCGACGCATTCATGTCATTGCCGATGATACCCATCGGCATTCTGGAATCCTTGTTGAATTTTCTCAGGATCTCGATGTCCTTCTTATCGAGCTGGTCTACCATGAAACACCGTTACGTTTTTCATGGATATAATGAATCGTGAGAAGATGAAGGACGGGTTTGCACCCATCCTGAATATGTTTAGTCTCTCTTCGCTTTGGTGAATACGCCTGCAGCGTAGATATCAGATATCTCTGTCATCTCAGGAATGAGTTTGAACGGTACACCGATGGCCATCTCGTCGGCCTTCATGCTCGTTCTCTTCCTGCATCCGAAGCATCCGATCGAGATGTTCGGTTTTCCTGTCACGATCGGGACTGCCGTGATATCTTCACATGCACATTGGAAAGGTGCTGTCGAGTACTGTACACGTCCTCCGGTCTTTCTTGTAAGGAATGCCTCGAACCAATAAATCCTCTCAGGAATGTCGATGAAAGCAACGACATCGGGCTCGAATGATGCATCTTTCAGCGGACATACGATCTCACCCTCAGTTGCATACGGAACATCCATTGCCGCAGCGACCATTGCCGCAGCTGCTGCCGGCGACTCGTGGATTCCGATGTTCGCGTGGAATTCTCCGGATACTACCTTCTCAGGTTTAGCCATCATTCCAAGTGTAGATGCGCCAACATTACATGCCTGCATATCAAGGGTCATCTTGTATGAGTTGCCGTTCCTTGCTTCCATGACCGCCTGACAGTGACTCATCTGATTTTCGGGTGTGTTGTATCCCTCAGGATATGATTCGCCTTTCTTTATGAGTTTGATTGCAACAGGCTCGCTCCTCAATTTGAGGTTATTTTTCAACTTCTCTGCGATTGCCGCATTCTCTGCTTTTCCTGCCATAGATGAAGAATGTATGTAGTGTAAGATATAGTTTTCAATTACGACGACCAAAATAGATTAAAAGAAGGGCATTTGCCCTTCGTTTCAAATTGTATATTGGACCTGAAGGTCCTTGAACACATATACTTTCTCAGTACAATTGAATTCGCACGCCTGGCATGCTGTACCGAGACAAAGGTCTGAACGAACATTGATCTCATGCGTTCCGTCAGGCTGATCTATGACGGTCAATGCCTTCTCAGGACATTTGCGCTGGCACTTCTTACATCCGGTACATCCATTGAATTTGCCTTTCATAATCATTCCGACCTTCTCCAATGTGTGTACGCCTGCTCCGACATCCGGAATGTCAGCTTTCACGATTCTCTTGCAGACGCTCGGTCTCTTGATCTCTGGCAATGTCGGGAATCCCGATGCTTCCATCATGGTGTTGTACATGTCGTATGGCATTCCCTCCGACCAATATGCCAGTTCAAGAACGTACATATCCTCGAATTTCTGATTTCCTGCGAACATTATGTGGTTGGCCGAAATCGATTTTGCAACATCCTGCATCATATCTAATGTGTCATCCGATCTCACAAGGTCATGTGCCATCATCAATGATGTGTTACCCAACTGATATACCTCGTCCAGGACGCGAGGGATCATACCGCAGTACTGTGCTTTGTACGGATCAACATATGTTCCAGATGCTCCCGCCATGTACATGACCTTGACATCAGCATCTGAAAGACCGACCTCGTACATCAGTGTCCTGTGTCCTGCTCTGATGGCACCCATAGCCTTTCCTGCCTCACTCACATCATGCTCATTGATGCAGACTCCGTCCATCATGTGGATCTTTTCGTCAGGTGTAGAGATCTTCGGAAGCGTTATCACATTGGATCTCAATCCTTCAGCGATACATGATACGACGCCTGTTCCGGTGATACCTTTGGCCTTGTAATCCATGATTTTGACTTCTTTTCCGGTCCTCGGATCCACTTTTGATGCAACAACGGGGACCATTGCATCATCAAGAACTGTATTTCTCCATACATCCCCATCATCGATATCCACATCAGATATCGCCCCTGGTGATGCAAGAACTCCCTGCTGAATGGATTGACCTTCCATGGCCGGACCTGCCGCAGCCGAACCTGAGTACAATTCACCGTCAACATACAGACCCATTTCTGCGTTCGTACCGTAATCTGTAACCATGCACACATCTTTTCTGTCCAGCATTCCGGATTTGATTATCATAGCCAATGCATCTGCTCCGATCTCATGTCTGATGGCAGGCGGAATTATGACCTGCACCTCTGGATTCAATCCTAGAAGTCCGACGTCCCCTGCTGTCGTGGTATGTGCTTTCCTCTCAGGAGGCGTTATACCTAAAGATTTGAGCTTATTATTTCCGGCAAATGCAAGATCACGTATCTCGATATCTTCGAAGAGCGAAAGCTGGATTGGATTTCCGCAGACTGCCAGTTTCTTGACGTCTTTGAGTTTCTCCTTTCCGTAAAGTGAGATAAGGTCATAGATCGTCTGTGTTATGATCTTGTGTGTAATCTCCTTTCCAGAGTCCATCCAGAAGTGCATATGATCCATGATGTTAGCACCTGGCAACGGATGTCTTGATGTTATCGCCGTATCCAAAACCTTTCCGTTCTTGTCAAGATCCACGATGTGTGATCTGAATCCACTTGTTCCTAAGTCGAGCGCAATTCCGTAATTCGCCATGATATCGAATCGAAATAGCGTCCTAGATATTAATATTAGATTCAGAAAGGTAGGGGCCGAAGCCCCTTGAAATTTAATGGTTTAGATTCAGAGGCTCTTGACTGAGTCAACGAGCGCTTTGAGGTTTGCACCAGGAATGAGTGCTGAAAGACCGCATCCAGGTGAAACGATGTTGAATCCTGCTGCTGCGATCCTCTTTCCTGCTGCTGCACAGTCTTCAGGTGTTCCCTGGAGAAGAGGCTTGACGACACCGACGTTTCCGACGAGTGCTGCACGGCCTGCGACTTTCTTGACTGCTTCTGCTGAATCGACTTTCTCTTCGATTGAAAGTCCAGTTACACCTGTCTCGATCATGTGGTCGAGGATCATTGATGTGTCACCGCAGATGTGGAGAACTGTGTCTGCTCCCTTTGTCACTGCAAGTGAGTCGTGGACGTAGCTTCCTGCGTACTCCATGAATGTTGAAGGATCAAGAAGATCTGTTGATGCTGAAGGCTCTGACATCTGGATGATATCTGCGCCTGCGTCTGAAAGCGCCTGGCAGTACGCTTTGATGATCGGGTTAACTGCTCCGACCCACTCTTTGACCTTGTCTGGGTCCATCATGATTCCGAAAACAAGGTTCTCGGTTGATACAAGGTGTCCTGCAAGTGTGAATGGTCCGGTGTTACCTGCAATAACTGCGTACTCCTTTCCGTATTTCTCTTTCATGAGTTTTGTCGCTTCGATGATGACTGCGGGCCTTCCGCCTTTGATGAACTCTTCGGGTGACATGAGTGCTGGCTCATCGTATTCACCTGACATCGGGTCAAATTTGTGCGGGTGTGCCTTGAGCATAGGTGTCCTGTCCTGTTTTCCGGGATCGACTTTACATCCGAGCCTCTCTGCTTCTGCTGTAAGACAGAATGAGGACCTGACTGCCTCGAATCCGAAGACATTTGCCTGTGCTGCTCCGAGTTCGCACATCAGTTTTGCGTCTGAGTGTGCCTCTGGCCAGAAGGTGTTGATTGCCTTCATCTGATCAATTGTTGCTGACTGTGTGAAAACAGCTACTGGAGGTCTGTCCAGTTTCTCCTGTTTCATTGCTGCGAGTACTCTCTCTCTTGGTGTCATTGCCATGAATAAGTCTCCTCTGAGGAAGAGATAATCTTTATTCTATAAAAGGGGAACGTTTCATCCCCCTATTATAATGCGTGGCACATTCAATTTCCTTCAGGAGGATCGCCTACCGCTCTCGAGATTATCTCCACATAATTCACTGTGCCAGATAACCCCTCATCTGAATAATCCCCTATTCCTCCCTCTGATGCCATAAAGGTCTTAATCTTCGATGATGTAGTGATATTCTTGGCGCCCGTAGCCTTTAATTTACCTGCAAGGTAGTTCTCAAGACTGCGTTTTGCTGTAGAGATAGCAGTATCAAGATGCACGTGATACGAGGAACCAATGAACGGCACAGTTGCCAGAAATTTGTAATCTGGTGTCGGAACAACATTCGCAGATAACGATTCGCTTACTTTGCTACAGACTGCACCCACTGCGTTCCCGACATCATTATCTTCAGGAAACACGACCTCAGCTCCGACCCTCTTTGAAAGATCCTCCATCATATTCTTCGACGGTGCGCCTATTCCTACGATCGGAATGTTGAATTTCGGCCTGATATTCATATTACAGTCGTCGTGATACAATGTTGTCATTCTCCTAAGTAACAGTTCAGAACCTTTATCACGCCAATCCAGCATCTGATCGTCCAACATCTTGCTCATGACTGCTTCTGCAACTTTTTCTTTGATCTCATCAAATACTGCTCTCGCTGCCTGTTTCTCAGTCATTCCCAATTTCTCACCGACAGCATGTATTCCTGCTCTGGATCCTTTCGGATCCCCATTCTTGAATCTGCCGTAACTGATCATTATGTCAGTAGGAGTCAGTGATGACAATATGACTGCTCCCTTTTTCACAAGAGAATCCAACTCCTCTTCGATTATCCAAAGGCCCTCAACTGAATTTCTGACCTCCATTTCATTCAACGGGCCTTTTCCTGCTATGGAATCATAGACCTTCTGTTCTTTGTCAGTCAATACTTGGGCGGTATAATCCTCGACCGCTTCATAATAGTCATAAATGTCAGTGTGATTGATCTTTTCTACCACTTCAGGATGCTTTTCTGCCAGAATTGATAAAGGAACCACTCTTTCAGGACCGACAAGTATCTTCTGACCTTCCAGTCTTATTCTTGAATCCCCGCCCAATGCCACAGTGTACATATCAACAGCTTTGACACGCGTCCTCCATTTCCCTACAGAGGCACCTTCGAATTGGATCTGCGGGAATCCGCTGTCCATGATGGCGATATCTGTAGATGTTCCTCCGATATCGACCATAACACAATCCTCCAATCCTGAAAGGACCTTCCCTCCCATTGAACTGGCAGCGGGCCCTGACAGGATAGTCTCCACAGGATACAATCTGGCCTGTTCCAATGTCATCACAGAACCATCGCCCTTGTACGCCATGATCGGTGCGTTGATACCTTTCTTCTTGAATGTCGCCTCAACATCATCGAAGAATTTACTGACAACTGGGATCAATTTTGCATTGAGAACAGCAGTCTCTGCTCTGAGATCTATCCCCAGTACAGCAGAAAGTTCATGTCCTGCCACTGTCGGCAATCCTGTCATCTGCATGACCAATTCCTTCACTTTCTTCTCCTGTGAGGGGTTCATATTTGCGAATAATCCAGAGATGGCAATTGCATCCACTTCATCCTTCATACTGTTGATTGCTGCAATGACCTCATCCTTACTCATGGCAGCAATTGCCTTTCCTTTGCTGTCAAAACCGCCTTTTATGATTGCCTGTTTCTTCTCTCCAAAATTCACTTCTGTCATCGGATTCCATCCGATAAGGATCAATCCGACTTCTCCTCCGCTCCCTTCCAGAATCGAATTCGTAGCTAATGTCGTAGAAATTCCTACAAGTGAGATATCAGATGGTTTGATATCCGTAGAATTAAACACAGCATCCACGGATTTGTACAATCCGATTGAAAGATCCTGGTGTGTTGTAGGTGATTTCCTCTTCGCCACTACACTGTAATCATCCAAATCGACAATGACTGCATCTGTGAATGTTCCGCCCGTATCTATTCCGAGCCCGTATCTCGCCGATGAGACCTTTTCATCATCATCTGAATAAGTATCCGGTTCTATGAGTCCCTTGCCTTCAACTAATTTCCCGAGATATCCTGAGACCTTTTCTCTCTTTTTCGTCTCAGCATTATATCTTGTCGACTGAAAATATACATAATAGTTATCGCCGGATTTCTTAACGTCAAAGCATTTTCTCCCAGCTTCCTTCTCTCTCTTTATCCAACTCTGAACCCATGGATCGAACTCGGATTGTTTCATGGTAACGAATCAGATTGCTGGTATAAGATTATACGGTATGAATTGCGAACAAATGAAAAAGTTATACGGTATTAAAAAAAGAATGCCCGTGAGGGCATTAATCAATTTTAATATGACCTGGATCCTACATCAAGGTCAACGACATTTCCATTCGGCACTCTTTCATTGAGATGAATCTCGACAGCTTTACCTTCCGGATATGTTGCCAGTGAATCCATGGATGTTGCATTATTGATGAACGTCATCATTATTGATACCACATATCTCTCATCTGCATCATATGCCCCGAATCCGAAAGCAAGTTTATCAGTGATCTTTACTGTCACTATATCCACATCGGCATCTCTCAATGTATCATGATATCTGTATGCTGCTTTACCCAAACTGTTGAATGCATACTCCACATTGTTACGTTCCTGGATCGTTCCGTTCTTTGTATATGCGGTCTCTTTACCTATATACTGTCTGTCTTTGAGATCCAGAACACCAAACTCCTCGCCGAAGTTGATGACATAAATGGAACTGCTGTTGCTGCCGACAGGCGTGTTTGAACATGCCAATACGGATTTTTCTGTAATGAAGACACGATCGTTAAGAATGTCACCTGTATTGGAATTTACACCGACAGCATTCAGTATCTTACATCCGTTGTACTCCTCACATACACCAGCCATATTGAATATGTTATCTCCGACAGAGGTGTAGAGGGCTATGCCGAACTGACAATCCGTTACCGTGAAACTATGGTCTTCAATGGAGAATGGATTTACAACTCCATCCTCAACCGAATAGAAATCTGAACAATCTTCACGTGCCTTTTTATCGACATCGACCGCCTTGTAATATTTTGAGAAATCTGACGGTGGCAAACTGTCATCTTTGATAAATACTGATGTTGCAACATTAAATTCAACACCGTAGTAATTTACACCAATATGCGAAAAGACGAGAACATCATCTATTTTATATGCGTAAACCGCCACATACTTACTATCAATGTTAACCGTGAATCTGAAAGAACTTTCATCGATTTTTATTCCACAGAATTCAACCCCTGCTAGTTTTCCAAAAACGCCGTTACGATCGACTTTGGTTATCTTGACATTGTAATCCTGATCACCTTTTTCTGAGACAATTTTCATCTTATCCATGCCATCAGAATAATCTATGTGATTGTACTTGACCTGGTGATAGTCCCCTACAAGCGGATCATTATTGTCATGAGAGGTTGTAGCTACAACAACAGCCCCAATGACAACCGCCACAACTATAACAACCGCTGCTATGATAATAGCAGTCTTTTGTGAATTCATATGTCTTAATTACACTATATTTATAAAATCCTCTTGTTACAAATCGACCAGAAATAACCACATGGCTGAACAAAAGCCCCGAAGGGTGGAAGAGGTTTAGAGGGTAAATGGTTTGGGAAAATAAGCTGTACGCTTAGATTCCAAGGAATGCTGAAGCAACCTTTGAGGCCTCGACTGCGTCGTAGGACCATCCGTCTGCACCGATCTGGTCTGCAAACTCTTTTGATGTTGCTCCACCGCCGATCATTGTCTTGATCTTGCCTTTGAGTCCCTCTTCTTTGAGGATTGACTCGCACTCTTTCATACCTGCAAGTGTAGGTGTCATGAGTGTTGACTCTGCAATGATCTGTGCTCCTGTTGCCTTTGCTTTCTCGATCATATCTTTGATCGGGACATCTTTACCCATATCCTCGATTGTGAGTCCGAGACCGGTCAACATTGCTTTAACAATGTTCTTTCCAATGTCGTGGACATCTCCCTCAACGACACCGATGACGACTGTACCTTTTGTTGCTCCGCCTGATCCAGTGAGCATTGGGAGAACAAGGTTGAGACCCATGTAGAGTGTGTTTGCTGAGAGAAGAACCTGTGGAAGGAAGTACTCTTTTGCTGCGTATTTGTCACCGACAATTGCCATTGCTTTTGAAAGACCGTCGAAGATGATTGTCTTTGCGTCAAAGCCTGCATCGAGACATTTCTGTGTTGCGTCTTTTCCTTCTTTGATTTTACCCTTAACGACGATGTCGATAAGTGCTTCCATTTCTCCTGCCATTTTTTATTCCTCCATCTTAGTAGTTAAGATGATGATAGTAAATCCTAGACTGCTGATTTAAATGGTTTGATGGATGGATTATATCTCCATATGATTATATAGTCGCGCGTATATTAGTGAGTATTTAAAACTAACTTATTTAACGATGTTACCGTCAAAGTTCTATATTTTCTATTTCACCCAATTTACCTATAGGCAGAATTCCGAATTCCGATATGCAGTATACGTCCGCATCAGCTACATCCGCGGCTTTACAGGCAGGGGATATGAATGTCTCCGGGCCTGCTAACGAAAGATCGGATCCCATTGAAAGTGGAGAAAACGGAGGTATCACAATTATACCTTCCTTCTTCAGATGTAAGAAACATTGCAGTTTCATTCCTCCGCTGACAGCACCTGCTATTCTCACAGAAGGATGTTCGTGTCCGATGATCACAGGTCTTTTACATGTATCCTCATGGCCGTGCTCCATCCTGAAACCGCCCATATCGACATAATCAACAGCCATCAGACCTGTATCCTGCAGTATGTTCTGCAAGAAATTATCATGATTGCCTTTTACCACGATGACATCCGCAGCTCTTTCCAATAATTCCACAATCTTGCGCACTTCTTCCTTTCCTTCATATCTTGTTCTCTTAAAATCATGTTTGATATCACCTAGAAGAACGATGCGTTTAGGAGAATATTCACAGATTATGCGATTCAATGCTTCTCTTATGGATTCTGTATTCATACGGGGGATGTACATCCCTTCTTCTTCCAATGCCCTCTCATAACCAAGATGGAGGTCTCCGATGACGACCGTCGGACCGTCATCCAGAACGAGACAGCGTTCCTTCGTCACCCTTACCCCCGGAAGTATCTCATATGAATCCATGAGGATGTAATCTGCAAATATGTTAAAATGAGTTATCCCATCTCAGTTACGATCAGATGATAGAGAGCACTTTTCAAATCGCAAAAGGAGTGGGGCCCAATAAGGAAAGAAAAGTCTGGTCCGACGGAATTCTTACATGGAGTGATTTCATCGATCGTGATTCTGTTGAAGGTTTCAATGAAAGGAAGAAGAAAGAATGTGATGCCCTCTTCACTGAAGCATATGCTTTCCTTGACAATAGAGATGCGATATCCCTCGGAGATATGCTCAAAAGAAGCGAACAGTGGAGACTTTACAACAAATTCAAAGATGATGTAGCATATCTGGATATTGAAACCGACGGTCTCGAAAGGGATTCTCTCGTGACTGTCCTCACGGTACACAGAAAAAAGGATACCGTGACATTAACGCACGGCATAGATCTGGATGCAGAATCGCTATCAGATGCTTTGGACGGCGTCCAATTATTCGTCACGTTCAACGGATGTTGTTTCGATATACCTGTCCTTAAGAACAGTTTTCCCGGGATAGATTTCGATATACCGCATTATGATCTGAGATTCGCCTGCAGAAAAATAGGTTTCAAGGGCGGATTGAAAACAATAGAAAAAGAAATAGGGATACAAAGATCAGAAGACATAGAATGTGTCGACGGAGAAGAAGCTGTACATCTGTGGAACGAATGGTATAAGCGCCGGAACAGAGATGCACTCAATACATTGACGGAATACAACCGTGCGGATACCGTGAATCTGGAACATATCGCAGATATTGTGTACGACAGGATGATGACAGATTATGCAAAGTTCAAATGCGATTGACAAACTCATCAGAGATGCATCCAAAGCTGCATCGAGGATAAGATCGGCAAAGAGTGTGTTCATAGTCGCACACATCGATGCGGACGGCATCAGTTCCGCTGCCATCGCTGTAAGGACCTGCCAGCGTCTGAATAAAGAACACAGGGTGATGTTCGCCAACAAGATGGATGAGGAAGCTATCAAGGCCATCAACGGATCTGACGAGGACATCGTGTGGATCGTCGATCTCGGCAGCGGATATCTTTCACATTACACGAGAAATAACATCGTGGTATCTGACCATCATGTTCCTGATCCCAATTGGAGAAAAGGTGCCACATGTCTTGATGATTTCAAGATAATGGAACATGTCAACGGACATACATATGGGTTGAACGGTTCTGTGGAAGCGTGCGGTGCATCCACAACATACCTTATCTCTAGAGAGGTGGACCCTAACAATAAGGATCTCGCATACCTCGGTGTTATCGGAGCATGTGGAGACCTTCAGGATCGCTTCAACAGCAAATTAGTGGGTGTGAACAAGATCGCACTCAATGATGCAATCGATAATGGTGACATCATATCAGAGGAGGATGTCAGACTTTTCGGGAGAGAAACGAGGCCGTTGGTACAGTTCGTACAATACAGTACCGATCCTGTGATTCACGGTCTCACGAATAACGGTCCAGCCTGCAATTCATTCTTCAGATCACTTGATATCGAACTGAAGAATGGCGGAACATACCGCACTTGGAATTCATTGTCAAATATTGAGAAAGAGAGAGCTAGGAATGAACTTATGAAATATGTGGATAAACAGGACATACCTATTCTGGTCGGAGAAGTCTATACATTACCCAAATTTCCACATGATAACGGATTACGTGACACGAAAGAATTCGCTACCGTTCTGAATTCTTGCGGAAGATACGAGGATGCACCGACCGGACTCAAGATATGTTTCGGCGATATAAGTGCTATAAAAGATTCGGAAGAGAACCGTGCAGAACATAAAAGGAACATATCCGCAGCATTGCAATTCGTCAAGGACAACAATCTTATCAAAAAGAGAAAATATATTCAATATTTTGATGCTGGCACATCTATTAAGGATACTGTTGTCGGTATAGTCGCCGGCATGGTCCTGAACACTGAAGGATATGATAAGAGCCTTCCTATAATCGCATTCGCAAATGCTGATGACGGTGTTAAAGTATCAGCGCGTGCCGATCGTTCACTGGGAGAGAGAGGTTTGGATCTTTCCGTAGTAATGAACACAGCATCAAAACTTGTAGGTGGATACGGCGGAGGACACAATGTCGCCGCCGGTGCCACCATACCTGAAGATAAAAAGGAGAAATTCCTCATAATTGTTGAGGATCTTGTCTCTTCTCAGGTCATTTGAGCAATGTGTAGAGTATCGCTTTCTGTGCATGAAGCCTATTCTCAGCTTCATCGAATACGACACTGTGCGGGCCTTCAATGACCTCATTGGTGATTTCCTGACCGCGGTGTGCCGGAAGACAGTGCATAACGATACAATCAGGCTTGGCATATGATAGTAACTTATCGTTGATTTGGTACTGTTTGAATATCCTGATTGCTTCTTCCTCGGACATCGTATCGCCCATTGAGATCCATGTGTCAGTGTAGAGAATGTCAGCGTCCTTACATGCCTTTGCAGGTTCATGCGATGCTTCGATCTTGCAACCATTTTCTTTAGCAATCTCTGCAGCTCCGAGCATGATCTCCGCATTTGGCATCCTTGTCGCAGGACAGCATGCGACCATATCCAATCCCATTATGGCTGATGCATAGAGCAATGAATTACAGACATTGTTCCCGTCCCCCAGGTATACTAATTTCCTTCCTTTGAAAGTACCTTTATGCTCTTTGATCGTAAGCATATCGGCCAATGCCTGGCACGGATGCTCAAGATTGTCCAAACCGCTGATGACTGGCACTGTAGCAACTTCTCCCAATCTGTCCATAATTTTGTAATCGAATGCACGGTACATGATTCCATGAACAAAACGGCTCATGACCCTTGCGGTATCTTCAACCGTCTCACCATGGTTCATCTGAAGATCCTTTGCGGAAAGGTACAGCGGAAATCCTCCGAGCTCGTTCATCGCAACAGCGAAAGATATCTTAGTCCTCGTACTTGGTTTCTCAAAGATCATTGCCAATGTCTTACCTTTAAGAGGAGCTCCGTGATTGCCACGCTCCTTCTTCAACTTGACCGCCAGATCCACAAGCTGGGGCATATCATCTTTCATATCCAATACAGAGATTATGTTGCGCTTTGCCATATTGTGTGTATAAACGTGGTATAAATAAAAGCAGTGGTCAGTAGATATACGTTAATAGTTGTACCATTAACACTTGGGATCCATCATCTTGCAACATTGAATTATCCTGTCAACCGCATGCATCTGCCACCGATAATCTTTATTTATACCGACGCAATCAACTGCCTTGAAGTATGGCCGGGGTAGGGTAGCTTGGTTATCCTAGGGGATTGTGGATCCCTTGACTCGTGTTCAAATCTCGGTCCCGGCCCCTTCTTTCTGGAACTGTGATTGGATGAGATGGGAAGGCAAATTGATAAAACTCGATGACAACAGATGGGAGATCCCTGAGGATTTCATGCCTGGGATGAGGACTTCTGCAATCATCTACTCCAATGACAACATGATCGAGAACATCAGAGCTGACAGTTCCCCACAACAAGCTGCCAACGTAGCATGCCTTCCCGGGATCGTCGGAAGATCGATGGCGATGCCGGACATCCATTTCGGATACGGTTTTCCGATCGGCGGTGTCGCAGCTGTCAATGCCGATGATGGATCCATATCCCCAGGAGGGATAGGATTCGACATAAATTGCGGTGTGAGAACGATAAAAACAGACCTCACTTTGAACGATATCAATGGCAAGATTGATGTTCTGATGGATGCACTATACAAGAATGTTCCATCCGGTTTAGGATCCAAGGGTCTTACGAGAGTCAACATGGATGTCATAGATGACATATTGATGAACGGATCCCAATGGGCTGTTGAAGAAGGATTCGGATGGGAGAAGGATCTTGAAGTCACTGAGGAATTCGGAAAAATGCTCTCTGCCGATTCTTCTGCAGTAAGTGATAAAGCAAGAAAAAGAGGGATTTCTCAGCTGGGGTCTTTAGGTTCAGGGAACCACTTCCTTGAAATTGATGTGGTCGATGAGATCTTTGACGAAAAAGTCGCAAAAACATTCGGTTTAAAAAAAGGACAGATCACAATCACAGTACATTGCGGTTCAAGAGGATGCGGACACCAGATAGCAACAGATTATCTTCAGAGCATGGAATCATTCATCAGAGAGAATTCGATCGATCTTCCTGACAGACAGCTCGCATGCGCACCATTGAACTCCAAACTTGGAGAAGATTACTTCAAAGCCATGTCCTGTGGTGCGAACTTTGCCTGGGCTAACAGACAGATGATCACCCATTGGATCAGGGAATCGTTCGAATCCGTCATGGGACAATCGGCTGAAAGCATGGGCATCGAAGTATTGTACGATGTCGCACATAACATAGCAAAGATGGAGCGTCATGATGTGGATGGAAAAAGCACAGATGTCCTTGTCCACAGAAAAGGTGCCACCAGGGCATTCTCATCGGGAAGACCGGAGGTCACGATGAAATACCGCAGCACCGGGCAACCTGTCATAATTCCGGGAGATATGAGTACTGGCACATACATACTTGTAGGCATGGAGGGATCGATGAGAGATACATTCGGTTCATCATGTCACGGTGCCGGCAGAATGATGTCAAGAAAAGAAGCTGTGAATTCAATAACAGCATCATCAATCAAGAATGATATGAAACTCCATAATATCAAACTCAGAAACGGCACAGATGAAGGGCTTGCAGAAGAGGCCCCTCAGGCGTACAAAGATGTGAGCGAGGTAGTGTCTGTTGTATGCAATTCAAGACTCACAGGAAAAGTCGCAAAAATGAAACCTATCGGCGTGGTCAAAGGATGATCATTCTATTCCTATGACGTTCTTCGCAACTTTTCCGACTGCCTCTTTCTTATCAGGAGGGCATGATACCGTGACGGCCCATTCCATAGTTCCGCGACTCTGTAATGATTTGGCCAATGGAGATAATGATGCCAAAGACTTTATCCTTCCGTCACAGAGTATTGATACGTCGGTCTTTCCTATCTTGAGATTTGACAGAAGGATCGATCTCGGAGGGATGTTCACTATAACGTCAGATCTGTCCAATCCCGCTCTGTTCGCGATCTGCTCCTCGAGCACCTTCTTGTTATGATATGTGCTTATCTTCACTAATTCAGGAACGTCATCATCCGGAATCTCAGACAGTCTGAGTTTATAGGCATTCTTATACAGTCTGCGATACAATATGTTCCTCATCAACTCGGATGATTTTCCGCCGTGTGCAATGAGTTTCGACTGAAGATCGGAATCCGTCATCAGATGGATCTCTGAGAAATCTTCTCCGTCCGATATCGCTTCCTCTACGGATTTTATCAGCATATCCTCTACGATATGTATCGTCTTGTGATAGTACACTGACGAATGCATCAGTATACGTGAGACCATAAGTCCCTCTGCTGCGACCGTTCCGCCTCTCTTGATGACCAGCTTATCGTTATGTTTTATCATCTGGCTCAATATCCTGTCCAGATCTATCGTACCCAGTTTCACACCGGTATAATGTGCATCCCTCATAAGATAATCCATCTGATCCGCATCCACAGGCCCGTGTATTATCTGATGCATGTAGTCTTTAGATGAGAAGAATGACTGATCTTCATTATTCAATTGAATCTCACCGAGATCAGATTTCGGATATGCAATAAGGTCGCATACTTCCTTCGATGATATCCCATTCGATTCCAATATCTCAGAAATCGGCTCCGATCCCCCTAATATATCCTCATCGCGTTTCATGTAGGTGGATATCTTTCCGTGGATCAGATCCCTTGCGAGTTCCATATGATCCTTTTTCGTTATGAGCTCCATCAATTCTTCCAATGTATGGGAGAACGGCGCATGGCAAATATCATGCAGCAACCCTGCAGCTCTGACAGTATCAGTCTCATGTACATCCATTTTCAGAACATCACACATCCTCTTAGAAAGATGATAGACTCCCATCGAATGCTCGAATCTTGTATGATTGGCACCCGGAAATACAATATTGCCGAGACCTAACTGTTTCACAGAATGCAGCCTCTGCATCTCATGTCTGTTAAGGAGATCGACAAAATACCCGTCGATCACGATACTTCCGTGGATCGGATCGTGGACCACTTTGTCACTCATCTTATCTTCTCCTTATCCTGTAGACATCGACTTTGGTATCCTGCGGCGAAACAAGGAATGAATCTGTATTGATCTTGATCAACTGTGAATTACAACCATTGGCATGTGCTTTGACAAGTGCCAGGAAGGCGTCTTTATCCTCGGTGTATTTTTCCATGTCAATAATCATCATAGCTCCGGATTCGACTTTTTTCACTGTTACATCCAAATCAGAGGATATCTCCGGTCTGATGATCTTTATCCTTACTTCAGATTTATCATCTGGTACTTCTACTTCGGAAAGATCTACGAATACGGTCCTTTCATCATCATGTTTGTGAGAACGATTGGATTTCTTGCGTAGACCGAACATTTCATTCACCGGATTTCCAAAGTTTATCTCCGACGTTGTGGATCGTTTTGACTGCTTTACCCTTCTGTTTTGCTTTCAGTTTATCCGCATCCAATAACGATACTCCGACAGCGAGTGGTACCTTATTCTTGATGTCCCTGATCCAAACGAGATCTCCTTCTTTGATTGATGTATCAGCATCCACTATTCCGGGGCCCATGACATCCGCGCCGTTGGTGACATATGGTACTGCACCCATATCTACAGTGACAGATTTTGCGTCAGGTTTGTATTTCAGGATACCTCTGACAGTAAGGAATGGTTTATCTTCGTATATGAGTCCCAGGATGTCATTGTTCACAAATATCAGATTGAAATCGGAACTTTCAGCAAGATCTACTACGTCCTTATCGCCGAATGTCTCGACACCGAAGATCGATGTCAACTGTTCTCTGAGAGTTTTTATCTCTTTCTCTCTCATCCTCTTCCTCTTACGAATCATTATGTCTGCCATTAGTACAATATATGATATCTGGAACATATAATCATATTGCTATTTGCATCCCGTCAAACTTATCATTATGAAATATCATCACCTGACAGGTAGCAATATGGGAATCACAATCGGTATCTATGAGATGGAATCCAAAAATTCCAGATGCACAATGTCGAAATCAAATTACGCAAAAATAAAAGTCAGCGATCTGACTGGTTTCGAGAACGGTGCTGAATTCGATGAACTGGTAACATTGGAAGATGCAAAAACAATCTTTCCGGATTTTGCAGATTTCCTCAAAAGAAACAGAATCAATGAAGAGACAGATGCCATCTACATCTCAAAAGTGAAGAAAGATGAGGATCTTGAAAAACTCAGGCCCAAAATACAGAAAAGATACACCAACTGGGTCTTTATGGATAAATTGGATGATGCACAGAAGAAAGATGCTATTACAAAATCCAACCCAGATGACCGTGTAAACGGATGGGACCTTCTCAGTTTCGACGAAATGAATGAAGAATGTGCCAAATGTCCGTTGTCATGGAATAAGGGCAAAGGATGCATCGGTGCATTCGGACCGGATAACTCACTCCTTCCGGAGATAGCAAAGAAGAGGAACTGCCCCATCGTAGCATCCGCATTGGAAAGTGTCAGCACGAAAAAGAGATTTACAGCAGAAGATGCGAAGAAGCTCATCGAAGAGGTCAAGGTTCTTACAGCAGCATTGCCCGAGGAAGGAAAGGTCTATGTCAGAAGATACGCAGGGCCGCTTGAAAGACTTCAGGCAATGGCAGAAGTCTGTGTAAGAGAGAACATCGGATTTTTCTTCTTCTGATCAAAGCTTTTCCAGCTCTCTTGCGATGTTCACAGCGACATCCTTGAGAGCTTTCATCCCTCTTTCATCCTTTTCAAAATCAAACGGATTCTTTGCATGAAGTATGCATAACGGACTTGAACCCACAACGACTATCTGGTTCGAAAGCATCCAATTGACAAGCTCTGAATAGACCCCGTATCCTCCGTCATGTTCTTGTATGACTAATGCAGCGCCGATCTTCCCTGACAATGGTGTTCCGCCGAATCTGCATGCATATCCTGCACGCTCGAGGAACATCTTCAACTGTGCCGTACACGAACCGAAATACGTAGGTGATGCGAGAATGATCGCATCAGCTGCTTTCATTCTGTCAAGATAATCGTTCACGCGGTCGTCCTCTGCAATGCATCTCCCGTCGCCTCTGACTTCACATGAACTGCAATGATTACACGGATTCATATGGTCCTCATACACCTGAATATATTCCGTCTCGATACCGTTCTTATTCAATTCATCAAGGATCACATTCAGAGCGTTGGATGTATTTCCCAGAAGACGGGGACTTCCGTTCAGTGCGACGACTTTCATAATTATGCGGATGATGAATACCGATATAACGATGATGTTCCACGGACGTTTCATCCGAAGAAACCACCCTATCCTTTTTAATGTGGTCGCGCATGTGTAGACACGTGATATCATGTTGGATGTCGTAGACCTACATGTTGAGGCCGGAGGAAGAGAGATCCTCAAAGGTATAACATTCAGCGTAGCTGACGGTGAGACCTGTGTGCTGTTCGGACCTAACGGTTCCGGAAAATCCACACTACTGGCAGCCATAATGGGATACGGGACATGCAAAGTCACGAAAGGAAAGATCGTCTTCAAAGGAACTAACATCACCGATATGCCTGTCGATGAACGTGCAAAACTCGGCATAGGTATGATGATGCAGAGGCCTCCGAACGTTGTGGGCGTAAAATTAGGCGACCTCATCAAAACAACATCCGATGATGGAGAAGCAGTCATCAAGAGAGCACCTGAGTTCAGAATGGATAAGTTCCTGGACAGGGACATAAATGTTGGATTCTCAGGCGGAGAGATCAAAAGATCCGAATTAATGCAGCTTACTGCACAGAAACCTGAATTCATACTTCTTGATGAACCTGAGTCGGGCGTCGATCTCGAAAGTATAGACCTCATCGGAAAGAAGGTACATGAACTCCTGTATGCAGGCACTAACGGCAAATGTCAGAGCTGTTCATCGAAAAGACATGTATCTTCATTGGTTATCACACACACAGGTCAGATCCTGGATTACATCGGTGCGGACAAAGCATATGTTCTCCAGGAAGGCAAGATCCGCTGCAGCGGACGTCCGATGGACATATTGAATGACATAAGAGAAAGAGGATACGGAGAGTGCATCTCATGCAGAATGGTGAAGATAGAGTAAGAAAAGCACTCGAAAAGGACGGAAAATTCGGTCCTTCCGTAGATCTCGGACATTACAAGGATGCATCTGATAAAACTCAGAAGATCGATGATCTCAACAAAGTGAGTTCTGAGGAACGCAAGATCATGGAAAGCATCGGTGTCGTTGCTGATGAGAAAGAACGTGACGGAACAATCATGTTCATCGGAAACGGGATGTCACATTGTTCCAACAAAGCCGAGGAAGGTGTCGAGATACTCAGCACCCAGGAAGCATTGGAAAAATACGATTGGGCCAAGGATTATTTCTGGAAGGCAATCGAACCCGATGTGGATAAATTCACTGCCAAGACATATCTCGATGATGCTGACGGCTATTTCATCTACGTCAAACCCGGATATCATGCTAAAAATCCCGTACAGGCCTGCAACATGATAGGCAGGAACAAAACGACACAGACTCTTCACAACATAGTCGTGGTAGATAAAGGTGCATCCTTGGAAATGATCACAGGATGTGCGACCGGAGGCCATGAGATCAATGATGCATTGCACATCGGTGTTTCGGAGATCTATGTCAAAGAAGATGCCAGTGTAACATTCTCCATGATCCATAATTGGGGTTCCAAGACCGCCGTACGTCCGAGAACAGTGTGTATCGTCGAAAAAGGCGGAAGATATGTGAGCAACTATGTTCTGTTGGAGCCTGTAGGGACACTTCAGAGTTTCCCGACATGCTATCTCAACGGAGAAGGGGCATCATGCAAATTCAATACCATCTGTGTGGCACAGAAAGGTTCTGATATCGATTCCGGAGGAAGTGTCATCCTGAATGCACCGAACACAAGTGCAGAAATAATCTCCAGGAATATCGTAAGAGGCGGAAAGATCACCGCCCGCGGCAGACTTGTAGGTAATTCACCCAAAGTGAAGGCCCACCTTGAATGCAAGAGTATCATTCTCGAAGATGGCGGAAGAACTGTCGCCATACCTGAACTGGAATCATCCGTTGCAGATGTTGAGATGACACATGAGGCTGCAGTCGGTAAGATCGCCAGAGATCAGATCGAATACCTGATGTCACGCGGATTATCTGAAGATGATGCGATCGGAATGATCATCAGGGGATTCCTTGTAGGCGGCATAAACGGTCTTCCGGAACATCTGAAGAATGAGATCGATGATGCTGTAACAAAATCAAATCTCGGAAACTGAGATCATCTCATCTCGATCGCATGAATGATATTGCCGTCATCATCCCTGAATGATGTTTCCAGTCCCAATTCGGTCCTTTTCGGTTCAAGAACGAATATCACACCTTCATCCACCATTCTTCTGTGGAGATCGAAGGGGCTCTCTGTCCTCAGATATAATCCGGTATCCACGGCCGTCTTCTCATTTTTTTCAATGATTATCACATCCTTTCCTACAGCGAGAATTGCTTTGGATTCATCTCTGGATAACAATCTCATTTTCAATATCTCTGTGTAGAAATGTATCGAACGATCGAGATCCTTTGTCGGTATCGCAACAGCTCCCACACCTTTCGGTATTCCCTCATCCGTATATGTGAAATTACCTCCGTGCGGATCTCCTAACGGCATGATTGAACATAGCAAATCCCTAATAAAGCATTGACGATTATGTTATATCTGGTTAGAGAATTAACCACGTTAAGGATATGATAAAATGGCTAAGCCGATGATCAACGCTGAGGATTTCAAACTTCAGGAAAGTCTTGGAAAGATCAAACACATCGTTATCGTTATGAGCGGAAAAGGCGGTGTCGGAAAGAGTACAGTTTCCGCCAATCTTGCAATGGCCCTCTCGATGAAAGGATACCAAACCGGAATCATGGATGTGGATATCACAGGACCGAATATCCCGAAGATGTTCGACGTCGAAGACGAACAGCTGGATGTCGTAAATGATTGCCTCATACCGATCATGGTGCCCCCGTCACTTAAGGTCATGTCCATGGAATTCCTTCTGCCGGACAAGAACTCAGCGATCATCTGGAGAGGTCCTGTGAAAGGAACAGCGATCAGACAGTTCATCGAAGATGTCAAATGGGATGATCTGGATTATCTCGTTGTAGATATGCCTCCGGGTACAGGTGATGAGGCCATATCCATCGCACAACTGATGAAGAAAGCTGACGGTATCGTACTTGTTACCACACCTCAGGATGTTGCATTGATGGATTGCAGGAAGACAGTTACATTCTCTACCCAGGTGGAGATCCCGATCATAGGTCTTATCGAGAACATGAGCGGTTTCGTATGCCCTCACTGCGGAAAGACAACTGATATCTTCAAATCAGGCGGTGGAGTCGCTACTGCGAAGAATTTCAACATACAGTTCCTCGGAAAAGTTCCGATCGAACCAGCCATCGTCATCTCAGGTGACGGAGGAATGCCGATCGTTGCAGAGAATCCTGATTCAGAATCCGCAAAGGCATTCAACAGTATCGTTGATAAGATCATCAAGACAGTGGAATGAAAATGAAGATCGGTGTTCTTTCCGAGGGTGATGACCTGTCATCGTATGTCAGCGATGATTTCGGTCATGCTCCGTATTTCCTTATCGTTGATTATGACACGTTGGATTACACAGTGGTGAAGAATGAATTCACAAATGCTGAAGGTGCAGGCATGAAAGTAGCCGAAGCCATCGTCAGTATAGGCGTTGATGCTGTCATCACCGGCGGGATCGGTTCACATGGATATGATATACTGAATAAAGCAGGTATCAAAGTATCATACGATGAGGAAGGCACTGTCGAAGAATGTGTAAATGCGTTCAAAAGAAGAAGAGAACGTGATATGGCTTAAACGCCTGGTTGATTGCCCCAGATCAATTTATGAAGTTGCGGAAGGACTCTGACTCTCAATCCGCATTGGATCGCTTCTTCTGCAAGAGGTTCCAGATCCATTCCGCCCACGGGGGAGAAGATTATCTCCGTATCCGGCCTGTATTTCTCACAAATGTGTATCGCATGATTGAAATCGTTCCCGTCCTCTATGATGAATTTGACCTGATCCTTCTGCCTCAGCAATTTCAGATTCTCGAATCTCATCTTATTTTCCATTCCAGATGAGGGGCATTTGATATCCATGCTGATAATGACATTGTCTCTTTCCGGTATCTCTGAAATGTCAACAGAACCGTTGGTCTCAACAACGACGGTTTTTCCCAGATCTGATAATCTTGTTATCAATTCTATGGCATCATCCTGGATGAGCGGTTCTCCGCCTGTGAAACAAACTTCCGGTTCATCTCCGACTGCCCTTACGATCTCATCAACGGACATCTCGGAACCTCCTTTCATCGCATACCGTGTATCACACCATGAACATGACAGATTACAACCTACGGCCCTTATGAAAAATGTAGTCGAACCTATTCTTTTTCCTTCGCCCTGAAGGGAACGGAATGTCTCACAGATCTTCATAATATCACTCGTATTCTATCTCATCTTTGTATCCGGCTTCTTCGAAACCTTTCAAACGGAGTTTGCATGAATCGCATTTACCGCATGCCTTCTCCCCGCCTTCGTAACAAGACCATGTGAGATGCAATGGAGCACCCAGCTTCTTTCCCAATCTTACAATATCGGCTTTCGATGCGTTCTGTATCGGCGTCATAATCCTTATCGGATGGCCTTCCACACCTGCTTTAGTGCCCACATTTATCATTTTTTCGAATTGAACAAAGAACTCAGGACGGCAATCCGGATATCCGGAATAATCAACAGAATTCGCACCGATGTAGATCTTATCAGCATCCACCGACTCACATAATCCTGCCGCCACAGACATCATTATTATGTTCCTAGCCGGGACATATGTTACAGGAATGTCCGTTCCCATCTTCGATTCGTCCCTATTCTCGGGGACATCGATATCCTCTCTTGTCAATGCCGATCTGAACATACTCAGATCGATGTCTACGATCACATGTTTGACATTGAAAAACTTTGCAACATTCGATGCTGCGTCCAGCTCTTTGCTGTGTCTCTGTCCGTATCTGAAACTCAATGCGGTGACTTCGTTCCCATCAGCAATCGCCTGTGCCAATGTGGTGGTGGAATCCAACCCTCCGGAAAGAAGAACAACCGCTCTGCCCATCATTTCAACTCCCTGGTGCACCATGCTGTCTGTCCTCTCTCCTCATCGAGTCCGATAGATACACTGCGCACATTCTTCGGGAATTCCACATTCCTGACCATCCTATCGACCATCATCTTGGTCATCTCTTCAGCTGTGGTGGTGGGAACATCAAGAATGACAACATCCATCTTGGGGAAGACGTACCTCTTTCCTTCGCTTATGACCTCTACGGAATCACCGCTGATATCGATCTTCACAGTATCCGATCTTCCGGGCAACAATGTTCTGTGATCGAATTCATCGACGAAACTTCTCAGTTCCTTCTTCAATGCAACGAAATCCATCACGACGCCGTCCTCGTCAAGATCCCCTTCCAGTCTCAGACGGAGGATATATGAATGCCCGTGCAATCTGGAGCATTTCTCATGTCTCGGTATGAAATGACATGCTGAGAACCTTATTCCTGAATGTGCGCCGTCTATCTCCAATATCATTTTCTTCCCTCTGTAAGCCTCATCGCCAATGCGATGGAATCCTTGTAATCCTTCTTAGCACGAGATGTATCAACGAATATCTTGTCCGTATTGACTATGGGTGCACCGAGTGCTGCCGCGCCCCCTATGAAATGCAACGCCCTGAAAATAAGATTGCCTGATATACCATCAGGTGCGATTATCAGATCTGCCTCATCGACAGCATTCTCGATAAGGATCTCTGTATGGTATGCATCATAACCCTCTGATCTCAGAATATCGACCAACTTCAATGCATCTTTTATCGTATTATCCACAGTCTCATGGCGTCCGATATCATCCTTTCTTCCGCCTGACATGATCGCGATCTTTGTACCCATCCCTATCCTTTTCATCAGTTTCACGCTTTTCACTACAAGATCGTGCTTCTGTTCAACGGTCCAACCCTCGTCGATACCTACAGGGGCCGTCATTATCAGTTTCCTTCCGACAGGCTGAAGCAGGACCACTCTCTCCAGTTCCTCAAGGCCCAACTTCTCTTTCAATATGGGTATCAGTTTCGATGACGACATGTCCCCGCGAACCGCAGCATCTATCTCTCCTGTGACAAGGTCGTTGACCAGTTTCTCGGGATCAGTATATACTTTGGCATATCCTTCGATGCCTTTGACACTGTCCCTCACTTTTCCAGAAATACCGTTGCATCCGATACCGACTTTAACGCCAGGCGGTATATGGTCTTCGAAAAGCGTCTGGATTGTGAACATGAAATCACGATGACTTCAACAGTATAAACGCTTACGGTCTGATTGCATCGAATTTGTAATCATCCCAGTCGCGTATACCGAGAACTATCTCCAATTCCACAGGCGTCAGGATGGGTTTTTCATATCTAGAGTAATCATCCATCGCAAGCCTTGGACATGCAGTGCTGACATAAGCATCGACCTTGTATGATAAAAGGGCCTGCGGAGACAGTTCCTTCAGACATACTTTGTATGCCTTTCTTCCGCTTGCCGTTATCTTTGAAACCATCTCATCAGCAAGAGCATTACGATTCTGTCCTACTTTGGAACACACGATAACAAGAAAGTCATTGGCATCTCTGGCACTTTCGATGGCCGCGAACCTTTTACGAAGTATTCTATCCCTTTTCTCATCGATCGATCTCAGCTCTCCCGTAACAGGATTGAGAACGCGCATGCGCTTATTCACACCGAATGCTGCAGCCAAAGGATGGAAATCGCCCTCCCCGATGAACAGGAATTCATCCACATCATCGACAATATTCTCGGCCGAGGAACAGTTGCATCCGAGTACTTGTCCCGGATATGTTATTCTTCCGTCACCGGTTCCGATGACTGCATTTTTACCTGCCTTCTCAAAAATCTCTTTGACCTGAGGAAGACAGTTGATATACTGGATTGTGGCAAGCAATCCTACATTATCGGAAAATTCATTCACAACAGGATTCACATATTCCCTTATATCACCGTTGAAATATGCCTCTACATAGAATACATCACTGTCGTCACCTTGTGACGGTATCGGAGAATGGCCGAAATGGACCAGTGCGTCCGCTGTTTCTTTGTATTCCGTGAAAAGATCGCAAGCGCCATAGCAAGGTTCGCCCACGATGATAAAACTGGAATCTGTTTCTTCAGAAAGATAATCAATAATCTCCGTCGCCCTTATTTTCAATCCTTCAGGCAACTGGAGTGCAACGGAGGAATATCCCCCGTTGCGTATCCACACAGCAATGTCGTTAAGTTTCAGATCGAACATCAGTTGATCAGTTCTTTGCCTTCTTCGACATCTATGTAACACGGTGTTGGGTATTTCATCGATGCTTTCCAAAGAGCAAGTTTTGCTGTTTTGTAAGCGGACGGCGTGCATGTAACGGTCATGATTGCCTGGTTGCACTCGAGCCTTGCCGCTGTTCCTACTGTCTTACCGAATGCAAGACGCATACCGCTCGAAACACGGTCAGCTCCTGCGCCAGTAGCGAGTTTGTTCTCTCTGAGAACAACATGCGGGTATGCCCTCAATTTGAGGTGATAGTTAGAACCTGCGTCCTTCGTAAGAACCCTGTTAGCCGCGATACGACCTGCCTCGAGTGAGGTGTGTCTGATCTGGACACGGTTCTTGCATTTGAGAGTTAATTTGACTGGGAAATCTTCCTGAAGGTTACCCATATCGAATTGACTGATCCTGCTGTTAGGAACTCCACCCATGTATTCTCTGCGGGTGTAAGCCATTCCTTTGATTTCTCTGTACATTACTGCGGGCTTTCTTGCCATTTGCACCACCAATATTAAGTGTGTAGGGTCTGACAATCTTCATTCCCTATAAAAGGGTATTGCACGACCAATCGTGCCGATGTGCGCGTAGAATATAATATTTGCTTTTTTAAGGCCAAAATCTCCGAAACTATATTACGCTATAAACCCTATGATGCTTCCAGAAGGGATGCATTTGGTAAATTTCACCGTAAATCTGATTTCTGAGAAAAAGGACGAGAGAATTCCGATAGCCGTGGCCGGCCAGATAATGGTAGACATACAGGATCTGTTCATGCACATCGGGGAGTATCTTGTTTCAAGGGAATTACGCATCCAATCTGTCCTTGACAAGAAATTTGATGAGAAATTCAGAATCTACATGGATGAGAATGGTGGAATCTCATTCAATGCATCTACAGATGTGCCAGAAACATCAGGTCGCGGAAATATCGTAGATGATGCGATAAATTACATGGACAAAACATTGGACAGTATGGGTTCTGAGAACGGTGGTTTCTGGATGGAAGACAACTACATCGATGCCATATACAGAAACATGGTCATCTATGATCTTGTGGCACTACATCAGGATCTCGCAGAGAATGATGGTTACGCACTCATGTACGGAACCACATCTGAACTGAAGAGGTTCGGAAAAATCGATGTTGACAAAATGAGCTCGTTCATCTCCTCCAAAGGCCTTACATGTAAAAGTGCCACAGTAGGTGTAATCAGATCAAGCAACTCCAAATCCGGCAGATACTCAAGATTCGTTCTTGCCAATGGAAGTAAGACGTCAAAAATATCATTTGAAAACGAAGATGAGGAAAAGATCGCTGAAAAGTATCTTGACTGCACACCAATCATAATAGCCGGCATATTCTCATACTCAGAGGAAGGAGAACTTCTTTCCGTGAACAGAGCAGGCGGTGTTATACCTGCCCCTGCAATCAAATTCTCAAGAATGGTCTCTTCCACGGGAGATGTCAGACTCAAAGAGCCGTTAACGGTGTGTATATCATATTCTGATAACAAATGGGAATTGAAAAACGAGAATCTGGGTATGTGTGAAAAGGGCGATACTTGGGATTCTGCTGTTCAATCATTCCATGATTATTTCGTATTCCTGTGGACGCAATATGCGGACAGCGGAGACGCAGGTCTGAGTGAAGAAGAACTAGAAGTGAAAAGATACCTATTGGATCTTATCGCATAATTGTTCCACATCAGCACTCTTACCGTCTTGCATACGTGCGTGCGCGAAAACCTTTATATCACTTACCTAACTGACATTGACAGGTATATGCGATGGTGAAGAGACGCATTTCATCGAAAAATGCTAAAGATATCGCAGAAAAACGCATATCTGAGCTTTTCAAGATGTCAAAAGATGCCGTCAGAGATATGAAAACTGACAGAGCTTCAAGATATGTGTCCTTGGCCATGCGCATAGGTCAGAAGACCTGTACATCCATGCCGGAAGGCGAAGTGTTCTGTAAGAAATGTAGAATGCCTCTGATCGTCGGCGATAATTGCAGAGTCAGGACAGGTAACGGAAGAGTGAAGGTCACCTGCCTTAACTGTGGAGATGTCAGGCGCATACCGTACGCTGGGGAGAAAAAAGAATGACGGAGAAAGAAGCAAAGAAAGAACTCATGCGCAGAGCATTGGAGATCGATCCCACAGTTCATGTAGGGAAGGATGGATTAAAGGACAGTCTCTACGAAGAGATCAAACTTCAGATCAAAAAGAATCGTCTTATCAAGGTCAAAATTCTCAGCAACGCTGAAATCGAAACGGATGAGGTCGCCGAAGAATTGGCAGCAGCAACTGATTCCGTAGTTGTGGATGTCCGCGGAAGCGTAGTCATATTGACAGACAAAAGAACGTGGATATCACTTTGCCAAAAGAAATTCTGAGTTGAGCTAAATGTTGGACATGAATGTTATCAGACAGGATCCTGAGATGATCAGGACAATGTTGAAAAATAGGAACAAGGACACAGCGATCCTCGACAAACTTCTCGAAGCTGATTCCGAGTGGAAGGATCTTACGAACGAGAACAACCGTCTGAGAAAACTCAGGAACGATGTCTCTTTGGACATCTCCAAGATGCCGAAAGGTGAGGAGAAGGACAAAAAGATTGCAGAGATGCGCGAAGTCGCAACAAAAATCCAGGACAACGACAGGAAAATGGAAGAATTGGATGAGGTCAGAATGAACTGTCTCCTTAACATACCCAATATCCCTCACGAATCTGTTCCTATCGGAAAGGATGATACTGAGAACGTCGTTGTCAGAGAAATCGGTGAAAAAAGAAAATTCACTTTCAAACCAAAGGAACATTGGGAGATCGCAGAGGATCTTGATATCATCGACTTCGAAAGAGGTGTCAAGGTAGCTGGAAGCGGTTTCTATGTCATGAAGGGCGACGGTGCGAGACTCGAACGTGCGCTCATCAACTACTTCCTTGATATGCATATGAAACAGGGATACACAGAACTGGTCGTACCTGCGGTCATCAACAAGAATGCCGTTATCGGTACCGGTCAATATCCGAATCTCAAAGATGATATGTATTATCTTGAAAAGGATGACATGTTCCTCAATCCTACAGCAGAGGTACCTATAACCAACCTGCTCCAGGATGAGATCCTTGACAAAAATGACCTTCCGATCTACTACACAGCGAATCTCACATCATACAGACATGAGGTCGGAAAACATGCAGATACCAAAGGAATCATACGTGTCCATGAATTCAGAAAAACCGAAATGGTCAACTTCGTTCTTCCTGAGAACTCATACGCCAGACTTGAGGAGCTCAGACAGAATGCTGAGGATATCATCGTCGGACTCGGACTTCCGTACAGGATCCTTCTTCTGTGCACAGGAGATATGAGTTTCTCATGTTCCAAATGTTACGATCTTGAACTCTATGCACCTGGTAAGGATGCGTGGCTTGAAGCATCATCATGCTCCAACTTCACAGATTTCCAAGCACGCAGAGCCAAGATCAAATACAGACCTGAACCGCATCTGAAGAGCGAATTCGTCCACACATTGAACGGATCCGGTCTTGCAGTTCCAAGGACCATCGTCGCTATCATAGAGAACTATCAGAACGAAGATGGTTCGATAACCATCCCTGAAGTGCTCAGACCGTATATGGGCGGACAGGAAAAGATTGTCAAGAAGAAGTGAATCAGATCTGCATCTCATCCAATCTTCTCAGGAGATCGGATGCATTGATGCAGTCTCCTTCTTTCTCCAATCTTGTGCGAAGGGCTTTCTCCCCTTCCTTCAATTTCGCGGACGCCACCCCATAACGTCTTGAAACGTTAGCTTCAATGAATGCTCCCATCACATCGCACATCTTGAGTTCTTTTCCGGCGACCTTTCCGAATTTTGGATCATTTTTCACACCGAATGGATTGAAGAGAAGGAATCTGAATTCCTCCTTCATGCAATCGGGTATCAACGGCATCATCCTGGATTCTATCATCTCGTGCTCATATTCATCAAGAAGTTCCACAAGACCCTCCACATTGGCTTTGACAGGAGATATGACATCTTTAGTCAATACTTCCGGAATGTCGTGAAATAATCCTGTATAGTAATCATTGTAAGCCTGTTTCTTATCCACACATACTTCCAGATCATGAAGATATGCCATCGTCGCCACCAGCAATGAATGTCCTAGGACAGTGGTGGCAGGCATCCTGGGAACACGGGTCCATCTTTGTTGGAATCTGAGCTGTGCAATGAGATCGATGAATGTCTTGGATTTGGAATTCAGAACCTTTTTCACACCTATGAGGTCTATGAAACTGTTCAGTTCTTTGTCTATCTCCTTCTTCGTCTCTTCGATCTCGAATGAATGTTTGTTAAATTCGTAAATGATATTGAATTCCCATTTTGTGGCAAGATAGTGGGCCGAATCCAAAATTCTGCATTCCAAAGATGTTGCAGGGCCACGTATGAACTCTTCAAAACGGTTCATGAATCCTTCATCAATATCCGGGATCTCACGCCTCACTTCTTTGATGACATAGTCATTGACAGCATCGAATTTCTCGCTCTCCATCCTGTGGAGCAATTGAGGTTTCAGATCTGTAAGCACAGTCCTTTTCAGGAACGAGAACATAGAACCTTCGATGATCTTTGTCCAATCCAATTCGGTGCCGTTCTCATGTTCCTCGTACTTTCCCAGGATCCATGCGATAGCTGCTTTGTGCGCCTGTTTATCCACCTCGGTCAGATCGATAGGGCGGAGATGGTCATTCCATCTGTGCATATTGACCGCATCGAAAAAACGGTAAATGAGATCCATGTTCATGATTCTGGTCATGATAAAACTCCTATTGCACCTCAATATGAGGTGCAATGGAAACGGTTTATTAAATGTAATTCACAAGAATGTTATCGCACCGATGACCTGTCCGATCTGAATGAGCTTGTCATCATCAGATGCACTTGAGGCCTCGATATCTTTGAGTGATGCGACGAACATAGCTGCTTTCTTCTCATCGAATTTGCCTGCTGCGACCTGTGCGTCGATCTTATTTCCTGCGTATTTCAGTGCGTCTCCGACCTTACCGGTGGCTTTGAACTGAGCGGCAGTTTTTCCTGCTTTTGGTTTGCTGGCACCGGATTTCTTTCCACCGAATGCCGCTTTGATCTTGTTCATTAGTCCCATATTATTCCTCCATTGAAGTTTCGCTCTCTTCCTTCCTCATCATCAGCATCATCGCGATCATAGATCCGATCACTGCCACAATCCCGATTCCCATCAGGATTCCGCTGGGAATTTCACTCAGAGCGAATACACCCATATACCCCAAAGACCCTATCAACAGAACAATGAAGCCCATTACGGCAACTATCGCTCCAATCGACAAGTTCTTCGGCATTAGGAATCAAAGTGTTGTTTTTACTTATATAACTTTGTCTACACTTGTACTCAACTGGGTCTTTTAAACTTCAATGAAAATTGCACATTCTGAATCAAAAAAATCTAACACTGGTCGCAATATCTGACAGGACGTCTATATTAAAGTGGAAAGCCATACGGTGAATTATGAAAACCTCTCAGAGAATAAATTCCATACCGATGTCAGGCATCAGAAAAATGTTCGACCTTGCGACACCGGACAGCATCAATCTAGGTCTGGGAGAGCCTGATCTCCAACCTCCGAAAGAGGCTGTCGAAGGCATGTGTAAGGCATCGCGTGACGGATTCAACAAGTACGGCCCCACAGCAGGGATCATACCATTGAGAGATGCAGTGGCCAAACACTATTCGAGGTATCATCCGATCGAAGGAAAGAATGTTATGATAACACCGAGCGGTTCGTCCGCACTTCTGGAGGTATCGCAGACTATGATAGACCCCGGAGATGAGGTACTCGTACCAAGCCCCGGTTTTGTGATCTACGGTCCACATGCACTCTTGGCAGGAGGAAAGGATCGCTACTACAAACTCACTGATGGTGATTTCCAACCGGATATCGATGATATACAATCCAAGATAACCAAGAAGACCAAGATGCTTGTAGTCAACAACCCGTGCAATCCCACAGGCGGTGTGTTGAATGAAGAATCGTTCAAAGCACTATGCGATATCGCATCTGACAATGAAATCCTCATAATGGCCGATGAAGTGTATGATTCATTCGTGTATGAAGGAAAACACACATCATTCCTGTCTCAACTTGACAAAGCCATCGTTGTTGGAGGATTCTCTAAGATGATGGCCGTGACAGGATGGAGGATGGGTTTCCTGGTTGCGAATGATGAGTATATCGATGATCTTATCAAAATGCAATACCACATTTGTGCAAGTCCCAATATGCCTGCTATGTACGGTATACTGAATGCATTCCCTGTCATCGATAAATATATCGAAAATGCAAGAGCTAAATTCAAAAAGAGAAGAGACCTCATCGTCAAAAGAATCAATGAGATCGATGGAATGAACATCATACCTCCAAGAGGTGCGTTCTACGCATTCCCATCTTTCGATTACAATGTGGAATCGAAGGATTTCGCAATGGAGTGTGTGAAATCAGGGCTGATATGCACTCCCGGTTCCGCATTCGGTCCGTACGGTGAAGGACATCTGAGATTCTCATACGCAGCAAGCGAAGAGAAGATTGATAAAGGAATGGACATACTTGCAGAAGTAGCAAAAAAGATGCATTGAAGGGATATCATGGCAACAACGAAAAAGACTTCAAAATCAACCGCTAAATCAAAATCTTCAAAGAAGAAAGAAGAGAATGTTTCAATAAACGACATATTCAAAACAGAGGAGCCTAAGATAACCATCGATCCTGATACGGGTGAGATAAAACAGGTGTTCGAAGAGGATGAATCCGAGTTATTCGAAAAACAACTGTGGGGAAAGAATCCGAAAAGAACACAGGCTCTCTGCGACCTCTGGTTCAATGATATCCAGGATGCATTGAAAAAATCGAAGAAAACGGGCGAAGCAAGGGATCACCTCCTTATGAGCATGGTTGTGAACGCAACATTGGATCTCGTCATGGAAGCAACACCTGAAGAGCTCGGAATGGATGTATCATTTCCTTTGGACACATACATCGGAATGCTCTTGGTCAACAGGAAATACGGTGTTGACATATCCGGAGAGATGGAGAAAGCCATATCCATCGTCAAAAGAGAAGATTACGACACAGACGATGATTTCGCAAGAGCTGTAGAGGACATCAATAACCATTGGTGGTCATTGGGACAACCGAAGCTCGATATGAGAAATCCAAGCGATGCAATCACAGAGATGCTTATCAAATACGGATTGAACGACTGATGAGCGACGACTCCATCGTATCCGCATCCGCTCCCGGCAAATTGATCCTCCTGGGTGAACATGCAGTAGTTTACGGGAAACCCGCAATAGCCATAGCCATTGACAAAAGATTCGAATGTACCGTATTTCCGGATTATACAGACACCTTGAACGGTATCCCGATCGATTATGAACATCACCCGCACATCAAATATGTGGTGAGGAAGAACAGTCTTGCCAACATCGGTGTTGAAACCGACAGTTATATCCCGTCAGGTTCAGGATTGGGTTCGTCAGGTGCATTATCATCTGCATTGGCAGCTGCGATAAGAGAATATGCAGGCCTTCCTTTTGACAAAAAAGAGATCGCAAAGGATGCTTTCGAGGCCGAATATTACGCACAGGGAAAAGCCAGCCCCATGGATACATCATGTTGCACATTCGGAAGAACCGTAGCTTTGAATTATCCATTTGATGACATGAATGAATTGATGACAATGGAGAAGAACGGAAAGAAATGGTCCATATCGGGATCGGATGCACCGGATATGACGTTCGTGATAGGATACACGGGCATCAAAGCTTCCACCACCGAACTCGTTGCAAAAGTGAAAAGATACACCGATCATAGCACATTCGCGTCAGACATTGTTGATGAGATCGAGTTTGTTACGATAGAAGGGATGAAATGCATCAAAAGGAACGATCCTGTGGGATTGGGAAAGATGATGACGGAGGATCATAAACTGTTGTCGATTCTGGGTACATCATGTAATGAGCTCAATAAACTGGTCAATGCTGCATTGATGCACTCATACGGTGCAAAACTCACAGGGGCAGGCGGCGGAGGGAGCATCGTAGCTCTCACGGATGAACCTGAGAAAGTATGTGAGGATATCTTCCTTCACGGCGGTCTGCCGTTCATCGTAAAACCGGATACTGTCGGTGTAAGAATAGAGGAACCAGAGCAATGAGCTCCGGTTCAGATCAGATCCTCGAAACCTTCAACGACTTTCGGGAACTTCTCTTTCACGATCTTAAGAAGATTGTAGACATTGACCTCACTTATTGTCGAATCTTTGATCAATTGAATGAGATCATCCAATGTCTTATCATCAAGCGTTGCGAATTTCTCTTTCGCCATCCAGTTCCTGAACAGCTTATCCTCCATCCTGTCACGCCATTTCTTCTCATAGGCCTGAAGCGCTTTCTTTGAGAAATCTCCCTTCTTCAGACATTCAGATGCGACCTCTCCGGCATACTTTCCCGATCTGCATGCATGAGCGATTCCTCCTCCTGTGATCGGATCTATTATCCTTGCCGCATCACCGACGAGCATGACGTTGTCTGTGACAGTCTCATCGAGTCCCGGGATCGTAGATACCATCCCTCCTACTATCTCCAGAATCTGTCCGTCCTTGAATCTGGGGTCGTTTGCGATGAATTTGTCAAGATAATATTTCGGATCGGCACCATGTTTGCATTTACTGCCCATGACCCCGATTCCGACACTTGCAGTGCTGTCACTCTTCGGGAATATCCAGATATATCCTCCGGGTGCTGCGGAACCTATGACAAATTCACAAAATTTAGATTCGAATTTGATATTCGTCATCCTGTACTGCAGACATGTATCGATATCTGACAGCTTCAGTGATGTATCGATTCCGGCCCATCTTCCGACCTGTGATTCGTATCCGTCAGCAGCAATTATGCATTTCGCGTAGATCTCGATCTCTTCACCCATCGATCTTGCTTTGATACCGATAGCTTTACCGTCCTTGTCCTTGATTATGCCTGTACAACCTGTACGCATCATTATTTTGGCACCGGCGAGAGCCGCTTTCTCTGCGAGCATCTTGTCGAATATGTGTCTTTCAAGAACATATCCCACTTCTGCACCCGCTTTCGATTCGTCCAATTGGAACGTGATACCTGACGGAGATCTGATTATGGCCCCTGCCATATCAGCACGTGCCCATGCCGGATCGGCTTCTATGCCGAGCTCTGCCAACCATTTCTTGGATACACCCTCGGCGCATCTGAGCGGTGCACCGATCTCTGCTTTCTTCTCAAGGAGTATCGTCTTCGCACCGCCTTCAGCCGCATACCTTGCCGCCATGCTTCCCCCGGGGCCGGCACCGACTACGACAACATCACAGTCGTATCTCATCATGCCACCTCCTTGGACAGCGCTCCCACAGGGCAGATCTTGATACATCTGCCGCATCCATTGCAATCCTTGTTGAATTCGAGAATGTAATCATTCAGATAGATCGCATTCATCGGACATGAACCTGCACAACCTCCGCAATGAAGACATTTGTTGTAATCAATCTTCATATAATCACGCATCCGGTTTCTGATCCTGAGGTACGATAAGTGCCTGTTCCAATGCTTTCGCCTCTTCCTTGTGCTTCAGCTTCCAATCCGCCAGTGGCATGGAGTATTTCTTCTCCACCTCCACACGGTATTCCGGCCCTCCGTTGTATGCACAGAACGGAATGACACGGAGATCAGGCGTGACATAATGGACAGCACATCTTGTGACCCTTTCGATATCATAATTATGGTTGTCCTGGAAGTGCATGGCTCCGACATACATCGAATTCCATGAGAATTCTGCAAGTGTCTTCTTTGAACCATCGCCGAGCAATGCCTTCATGAGCTTGACAAGACTCTTCTTGGACATTCCTGTAGGCATCTTCTTACTGTCAACGCATTTGTTGAGAAGCATCAGCACTTTGAATGCCTGCCATTTCTTGAATTTCGATTTCTCAGCCTTGACTGCATATTTGTCCAATCCTGTGAGGAATCTCTCGACATCCACGAATCTTGTTATCGGTACGATGTCCCCCTCTTTACCCCTCAAAAGGTATGTTGCCAACCCGCAATGCGGATGTGCGGTGAATGTGACATAATTGTGCTGCATTACTGCCGATACGAAATTGGATACCGGAGCTACGACCGGGACAGGATACCAATCATCAGGTTTGATGTAACCAGTCTGCTCCTCCATGCATCTTGTGAGATCTGTGAGCGTGAATCTTCCCTTCTCGAGTTCCTCACGTGTTATCCTTCCGGTGAAGGCGACAGGCTGATAGTTCACACCAAGGATGATGTCTGAATTGTCGAATGCGAACTTCAGTATGTCCCCGATCTGATGATCGTTGACCCCTTTCACCAATGTAGGTACTAGCACGACTGACGGATGGTGCTCCACCTTTCTGAGATTATCGATGACCTGCTGTTTGATGTGCAACATCTTTCTGTTTCTGGCCTGGATATACGGCTCATTGGTGGTACCGTCGAATGACAGGTAGATCGTGTTCAGACCCGCTGCTGCGACTGCCTTGCAGAAATCAAGACTCTTTGCGAATTCAATACCGTTGGATGCGCATTGGATCTGTGCAAATCCGAGTTTCTTCGCCTCTTTGATCACATCAACGAATCTCGGATAGATCGTCGGTTCTCCGCCTGAGAACTGTATCGCGGTGCATTTGATGGGTTTCTCTTCCCTGAGAGTCTTCATCATCGCAACGACCTGATCGAAATCAGGCTCATACACATATCCTGCTGAGTTCGCTTCTGCGAAACAGATCGGACATGTCATATTGCATCTGTTAGTAAGATCGAGATTTGCCAAAGCAGTACACGACTTCAACGGGAATTTCTCACCATCGATCGTGATTGTCACATTCGGTGCCCCTTTATCGACAGTGTCATTGGGGTTGATCAGTCCGACTCCGTCTTTTCCGAACTTCTCGACCCTGAGGTACTGTTTCGCATCAGACCATATTATGTCGTCGAACAATCCGTGCTCTGGACATGTCTTCTTTGCGTATACCTTTCCATCCTTCTCATAATACTCTGCAATCAAAATCTTGCCGCATTCGGGACAAATCGATTTTGTTTTCTTGGGCAATCCTGTCGGCCCTGTGAATTTCTTCGATGATATCGGCATCATCCCACCCTATGTGTAAAAAGACTATTGCCTTAATAAACGCTTGCGCGCGCATATATAAAAGGGACGAATGTAAACATACAGTTAATCCCGGCCTTATATTCTGTTCACTGAACATCCTGCATATATGAACATGAAACCAAAGGGTATGATCCCGTTATGCAAATCAAAGAAAGGACAGATGCCATTCGCACTGATCGCAATCACATTGTTGCTGCTCGGATCTATGTACGGCGTCATAACTGCTAACATCAATGACAGCGAGGATACCACACAGACGATCACAACAGAGTTGATGTCAATATCCGAAGCGATAGACGATACCAAGAAATATATCGAATCCGGGATCGGTGACATCATCAATGAGATCAGCACATCTGATTCGGGTACACTCACGGAAAGGGTCTCCGCATTCGACAGCAGATTGGGTTCCTGGTTATCATCGAAATTCCCATTGAAGGATGACGGTGTCTCAGTCTCTCTGGAAAAATACAACATAAAGCTCGGTGTGGAGAATCTCAAACTGTCATCCGGCGATTTTCTTTCCGACAGTTCGAAACCTTCATTCTTCAGGGCAACGGGAACCGCTGATGTGAAATATACAACAAGCACGGGATCCAGCATCAAAACCTTGGAGATTTCAGCAGACGGAACGTCCGGATTGCCGTTTATAATCGATGCTGCTACCAGATTCGAACTTTCATCATCAGGCGGTGCATCTGTTCTCACAGAATTGATGACTTACCAGCTGTCGTCCATCGCACAGAAGAGGATCCTCGATGGATACGGGGCCATATCTGAAAGCGGAGGCAAAGGCACCAGGGACATACTCACTGAGAATGATGTCAGAGAATCCTTCAGAAGTTCACTCTCCATCATAGAATCGCTATGCTTTCGCAATACAGGTGACGATGCCTCACAGCTCAATGAACATGATAAATTAGATGCCGCTGAATTACTGATCGGCAAGGATGGGTATTATAACATCAATACCTCAGCGATCGTGTCTCAGGCAATGGTCGCTGTAGCAGATCAACTCATCGCAAAATGGCTCGATCTGTTCTTTGCAAAAGACATCCTCAACATCGTGGACAACGTTGATGATTATCTGCAGATCGGATGCAATTGGATCATGGCGCAGTTGACAGGCAAGGACGGCAATTCCGCAAGACCGTACATAGAGTCTATGATGAAGAATGCCGGATACAGCAAAGCTGAATACAGATTTGTAGGGAATAACGGAAAGATGACATTCCATATCGAAGGCGGCACATTTGACTGCAGTAAATGGTATGAGTTCAACAACGGAAAGTACGAGGTGGAATCATTCGATGTAACGATCGATTGCGCTGCTGTCGACATACTGTCATGGGGAGGATGGGATAATTTCATGTCAGATTATCTTCTGGACAGGAATGATATAATAGAATTCATCAAGAACACGGTCAACACCGTTGCTATCAGATCCGCAAATGATGCGAAAAGCGTCAGGGTGTATGCGGATGCATTTGATGATGAATCATTCATCGACAGCCTCAGTTCCGCAGTATCCGATGCATTCAACGAAGGAATCAATGTAATAGAGACCGAGACCAACAATATGATCGATACAGGCACCATAGCCGATCCGAAATATATCGGCATATTCGAGAAGATGGAGAATAACAAAAAGGACATCTTCAACATCGATTCCGTCCTGAATGGAATCGAAGACTCTCTCAAGAACAGCATCAGTGAACATTTGAGATCGCTGAACATCTCGACACTTGATGATTCGTTGATCGAAGCGTTATATCAGAAAGCAATAAAAAGCAACGAATTCAGAAAACTGAAAGAATCATATGAAGATGATGTCGAGAACAAACTGGATATCTATGAGAATGTCCTTATGAACGTACCCAAGAATAATGATTCTATCATCAAAAACGTCCTGACGATGACATTTAACCAAGCGTTGAAATGCGATGAAATTCACAACAGCATGTGTCATATCGCAGATGCCATGATAATTGACATGAAAGATTATCAGGGATATAACATCAAATCCGATGTCATCGATCTGTGCAATTCTAACAGCTTCACACTCTACAATGCTAAAGAACAGAAATATGAGGAATTCGTCGATATCTCTGACGATTACATTCTGAATGTTACCATAACATCGCCGAAAGATAACACATCCAAGAATTCACATGTCACAGATATAGATGTGTTCACACTCAGTCCGTTCACATCCGTATTCACCGTATCGATGAGGACGGACGTGCATTACGATATAAAGTCAACATCGTCGATATTGGATGCTCTGGATTGGTATGATGGAAAAATGAGCGGGACATTCAACATAGACACGAAATTCGATGTCCCGTGTGTCAGCGGATGGGCATTGGCGGGTGTAAAATACCCGGATACTGCGAACATCATCGATGAGATTATAGAACAATTGATGAAGATATGTGAACCGCTCATCGAATCGTTGAAAGAGATCTTCGAACTTCTCAAGCAATTATTCGAGATATGCAGCACAGCTGTGGTCGAGATAACCAACTACATCAATGATATGATAATGAAGTTCTATGAAGCAGTCCTGGAACCCCTCCAGGATCTACAGCAATTCATAGAGAACGGCGTAATGGAAGCAATAGATTCATTCGCTTTCGATATCGGTATCGCTACTCAGGAGATATCTTTCGTGGTTTTCGGGATGACACTTTCTCTTGAATTCAGAGCTGCATCGCTGACAAAGACGGTCAAGAACATCTGTAAAATGACATTGTCTTCATCGATCGGCGATGTGGATTTCTCGGTCGGTACAGAGATAAAATACAGTGAAAAGAACGGTCTGATGTTCAAAGGGACCGGCGAAGTCAGCAGCGATGACTGGAAGATCAAACTCATGATCGATCCTGCAATGAAATTCGGTTCCAAATTTATAACAGCATCTGGTCAGATCAGAGGCGTGGGATTCTCGGCCTCGATGCCTGAAGTGGAACAATATGATGTTGTCGACCTTTCAGTATCAGATGTACCCGGTGTCAGTGAGGTGCTTTCTAACATACCGCTTCCGATACCGGGATACAAGGGCAGTTTCGATATGGGATTCGAACTGAAGTACAACCATCACATCCCCACAGGATTGCTCATCAATGAATTCGAATCCAATCCTAAAGGGACCGATACGAATGAGGAATGGGCCGAACTTTACAACGCATCCGCAAGCACGATCGATCTTGATGGGTATATGTTGATACCTGGTACTGATGAATCCAAGTATGTTCTGCTTTCAGGGACGATATCTCCGTTTGAGAAGAAAGTGGTGAAATTCGATAAACAGGCTCTCAATAATTCAAAGAATAAGAAAGGCAACGGAGAGATGTTGACATTGTTGAATGAATCAGGTGAGATCGTTGATTCAACCCCGTGGAAAACGGACAGTTACAATGATGACAGGACCTGGCAGAGAACAAGTGACGGGGGTGTCAAATGGGATCTTCTCCCGGGAAGCCCCGGTAAGAGCAACGGCACTCCGTTCGGAGGTTCGATCGTAAAAGAATTCGTAATCGACAATCTGAAAACAGCCGGTGAGAAGGCATTCTACCAAATGGGCAATCATCTCACAAGCGTAGATGATGTTGCCAAATTCCTTCAATTGATAGTGAAATTATTCATCGAGGAACTTATCGAAAGCATCGCAGATATTCTTGTATGCGCTGCCGTGTACATATCATTTGAATTGACTGATTATGCACAGACCCAGCATGTAGGTCTGAGACTGTCATTGGAAATGGATTCGGAACTTGTGAAAGAAGGATTGGAATGGTTGCTGTCCCAGATTGGCTTCCTTGCATCATACATCGATTCACCCAAGTGTTCGGATCCATTCGAAATAGTCTGCAATGATACATACTTCCGTACCATGGTATACGCCGGTATCAGTGCACCTAAATTCCTGTCCGATAAATGTCCTCAGGTACAGATGGGGATATCGTCGAAAGTCAATATCTCCGGGCTGATGTCGGTATTCGGTAATGATGAAGGGAGATGGAAAGCGGAATTCGGTGTTGTCATCGAAGACTGCCCCTTCGATCTTGTGCCCAAAAAGATGAACGAGAATAAAGGTTCGAAATGCGACCTTTGGTTAATGAAAATGTCATTCTGCGAAGCATGATGCAGTCCCCTTTAAATAAACCGTTTCCCAACCCATTTTTTCATATGAGCCAGATTATGCTGTCAATGTTGTTTTGAAATCAACTCCGATAATGTCGATTACCTAATCGTTAATAACGTGTAACGTATAGGGTCTGGTATGGCGAAATCCTACAGGGTACCGACGGTTCTCAGTGCAGAAGAATTGACCGATAAGGCATTCCACAGAGCGACCAAGATCACTGTCAACGGTACGAATGCGTTAGATGCAAAGAAAAAGACCACATTGGCCAAGATAACAGCATCGGGGGATATCGTCAAAGATGCATTCACTGGCTATGTGAACAAATTTCCGAGAGTGGATAAGGACGATGACTTCTTTCCAGAACTTATTGATCTGGTCATCGGAATAGATCAGTACAAGAAATCCCTGGGCGCCATGAATTGGGCCGCCAATAAAACGGAACATATCAAAAACGAATCGTTGAAGAATGTGAGACATTCGAAAGATGTTCCGGAGATAGAGGCCATAAAGAAATCGTTCTACGGAAGGCTGTCATCGATAATCAAACAGGTGAGCAAGGATCTTGATTTCTTACAGGAATGTAAGAACAAATTCAGAAATCTCCCTGCAGTCGATTCCAAAGTAGCAACATTGGTCGTTGCGGGATTCCCCAATGTGGGAAAGAGTAAGATTGTATCTACGCTGAGCAGTGCGACACCTGAGATTGCCCCATATCCTTTCACAACGAAAGGTATTGTGATAGGTCATATGGATGATGAGTGGAGAAAATATCAGATAATAGACACACCGGGTCTTCTCGACAGATCGATTGATGAAAGGAACGATATCGAGAAACAGGCGATTTTGGCGTTAAGATATCTCACACATGTCATATTGTTCATTCTGGATCCGTCGGAGACCTGTGGATACAGCATGGAGAAACAGATGGCACTGTTGGATTCTGTCAGAAAGGGATTCAAAAATGTTCCGATAATCGTTGCTGAAAGTAAGAATGATATTCTCAAAAGAGACAGCGACAACATCAACTTCTCTGCTGAAAGCGGCGATAATGTCGATGAGCTTCGTACGATCATCATAAAGGAGCTCAGAAAAATAAAATTCGAGGAAGAAGAAACAGATGTCGGCGCGTAAGGTAGCATTCAGTGAGAATATGGGGGCTTATTTCCAAAGCCTCATTGACAGATGTAATGAATGTTACGACATCGCGAACGAAGCCAGATCCAAAGGATATGATGCAGAGACTAACGTAGAGATCCCCCAGGCCCAGGATCTCGCCCTCCGTTGTGAGAAATTACTTGCAGACTACAATGTAGGTGAGATAGCTGATGATATCAGAAGGCTCACAGAGGAATACGGCAACAGGGAATTGGTCTGCCTGATGGCGGCCAAAGAAGTTGCCAAGAGATCCGCTGAGAACAGAGAACTTGCGGTCGACAGAGCCATCAGAGTCGGTCTTGCAGTATTGACCGAAGGCGTTCTCGTTGCACCGTTGGAAGGATTGGCAGATACAAAGATCAAAACAAACGCCGATGGTTCGGAATATATCGATCTCGTATTCGCTGGGCCCATACGTGCTGCGGGAGGAACCGCTCAGGCAATGAGTGTTCTGATCGCAGACGTCGTCAGACAGGAAGTGGGAATAGGGAAATACATCCCGACAGACAAGGAAGTGAATCGTTTCATTGAAGAGATTCCGCTGTACAAACAATGTCAGCATCTGCAATATACTCCGACCCCGCATGAGATCCAAATCATCGTCGGAAAATGTCCCATATGTATTGACGGAGAAGGCACAGAACAGATGGAGATCTCAGGATTCAGAGACCTTCCCAGGATCGAAACCAACAGAGTCAGGGGAGGAGCCTGTCTTGTTATTGCAGAAGGATTGTGCCAAAAAGCTGCAAAAATCAAGAAACATGTCGATAAACTCAAACTGCAAGGCTGGGAATTCCTTCAGGAATATCTTGACGGAAAAGGTATAGCTACAGATTCATCCACTGAGAGAGTGCTCAAACCATCCGACAAATACCTTAAGGATCTTGTAGCCGGACGCCCTATTTTCGGATATCCGTCCAGGGTGGGCGCATTCAGATTAAGATACGGGAGAGCCAGGACCTCGGGTCTGGCATCATTGGCATACAGCCCCGGCAGCATGTTCGTTCTGGACGGGTTCCCTGCGTTAGGGACTCAGCTGAAGATCGAGAGGCCCGGAAAGGCATGCGTAGTCACTCCGTGTGACAAACTGGAAGGTCCGATTGTCGTTCTGAAGAACGGCGACATGGTCCAGTGCAACACAAGAGAAGAAGCTCTGAATTGCAGAAATAATATACACGAGATCGTTGACTGCGGTGAGATCCTCATACCATACGGTGAATTCTGTGAGAACAATCATTTTCTGGTACCGTGCGGATATCCTATCGAATGGCATAAACTGGAATTGAAAAAAGCCATTGGTGAACTTCCAGACGATTGGGAGCACCCCACGTGGGAACGTGCGATCGAGATGTCAAAGAAGCACAAAGTGCCGTTACACCCCGATTTCAATCTCTTCTGGTACGATATCGATATTGACAGTTTGAAAAAATTGAGAGAGGATCTCATACAATCAGCTTCATTCGTCAATGGGGCATTAGAGATTCCCAAGAAGAAAGTGGAAAAATTGACACTTGAGAGCTTGGGTGCACTTCATATCGTACGTAACGGCAAGATAATCATCGAAAGATATGCCATGCCTCTGATCAAAGGTCTGGGCCTGGATATCGACAATGAAAAAATCATTTCCGCTACGGATTTCAACGGTGAGGATTCACTTTCAGCAGTCAGCACAGCCATGGGTATAGAGGTTCGCGCCAGAGCACGTACGAGGATCGGTACCAGAATGGGCAGACCGGAAAAGGCCAAAGACAGAAGTACCGGGAATTCCGCTATAGGACACGGATTATTCGCCGTTACCGATGATCCGGATATAAAATTCTCATTGGAAAAAGCTAAGAAGGCATTGGATGACGCCAGATTCGCCAAGAAAGATAGCAGAGATAACGAAGCAAAGGTCACTATGGCAGGACTGATGGTCGAATGTGCGGAAAGAAGGTGCCCGCAATGCGGGATGATGACCTATCGTACATGGTGCAGAGAATGCAACTGTCACACCAATCTGTTCAAACCTGATAACAAATCATTCACCAGGAAATTAATCCCTGTGGACATAAGCAAAGAATACCATGCTGCGATGGATAATCTGGGTGTCGCATCTGTCTGCGACCTCAAATTGATAGATGTCTACAAATCCAAGATAAAGACGCCTGAGCCGCTGGAAAAAGCGATACTCAGAGCTAAGAACGATCTCATCACATACAAAGATGGAACCATACGTTTTGATATGACGGACATACCGATAACACACTTTAAACCGAAAGAGATCGGACTGTCTATCGAAAAGGCACATGAATTAGGCTACACAACAGATTGGAACGGAGAACCTCTGATCAAAGATGACCAGATCTGTGAGTTGAAAGTACAGGATGTAATCCCCAACTTTGAATGCGGAGATCATCTTGTAAAGGTCGCTACATTCGTAGACGATCTTCTGGAAAAATTCTACAAAATGAAAAGGTATTACAATGTGAAGAACAGGAGCGATATCATCGGGCATATGACCGTAGGATTGGCCCCGCATACATCCGGAGGTATACTGTGCCGTGTGATCGGATACACCAAAGCATCCGGTTGTATGGGACACCCATTCTTCCACGCCGGAAAGAGAAGGAACTGTGACGGAGATGAGGATTGTCTCATGCTTCTGCTGGATGGATTACTCAATTTCTCGAAGATATACATCCCGAGCAGTAGAGGCGGTCTGATGGATACCCCTCTGGTCCTTACCACAAGATTGGATCCCAATGAGATAGACAAAGAGGCACACAATGTGGACTGTCTCAGAGAATATCCGTTGGAATTCTACGAAGCTGCGATGAATATGTCCAATGCCAAAGATGTGGAGAAAATAATGGATCTCGTAGGCGGACGTATAGGTACCAACAATCAATATGAGAACTTCGGATTCACACATGACACTGCTGATATCAATGACGGACCTCTGAAATCAGCATACACAACACTGGAATCCATGTCAGACAAGATGATGGCTCAATTGGAACTCGGAAAGAAGATCCGTGCTGTGGATGAAAAGGATGAAGCCTCCAAGGTTATCGATAAACACTTCATGCCGGATATGGCCGGAAATCTGAGAAGTTTCTCAGCTCAGACATTCAGATGTACTGCATGCAACGAGAAATACAGGAGGATGCCGATGAGCGGCGTCTGTACCAAATGCGGCCATGAACTGAATCTGACTGTTTATGAGAAAAGTGTAAGGAAATATCTGGGCATATCACAGAATGTCTGCGAGAAATACGGTATGTCCGACTATACAAGAGAAAGAGTTGAAATCCTTTCAATGAGCATGGATTCTCTGTTCAACAATGATAAAGTGAAGAAGTGCAAAATCACTGATTTCTTCTGAAAAGATATATTCGGAGGGAATGCCCTCCGAAATAATTGTTTAGAGTGCAGAGACCTGTTCTGCGAAATTCTTCGCATTCTCTGAAAGAATCTCTGTTGCTTTGTCCAATACCTGCTTCGCCGTGAGCGAACCGTCAGTCTCGAATTTGAAAATGAAATTGTTCTCGTCTCCGACCACTTCGATACCGCTGTTCATCTCTGAACATGTCATACAGAGTGAACAATCGATCTGACGTTTCACAACGAGCTTTCCGCCTTCAATGTCGAATACCTTCTTCGGACATGCCTTCGCGATCTCCTCAGCTGTCTCAGCATCGAACGATCCTTTGACATCGATCTTCGGATAGTATCCGTAACCTACACCGTTGGCGACCTGCCATTTCACATGTTTCTTGGCTGTTCCCATCACTGCATGTGCGTAAATGAGAACGGACTGTCCGTCTGTAAGTTCTACGATAGGGATCTCCTCATCTTTGACTTTCAGGTCCTGGCTTCCCAATGGCTGAAGATCTCCTGAGAGCACAGTGCAGGGACCGTGCTTGTTGAGGCTGTACATGATCTCGCAGTTGGGGCATCCCTCTCCGCCACATGTACATTTATCCTGGAAGTTGAACAAACCGTAGTCGGTCGGTACAGGAACCATACCGAGCCTGTGTGCGATGATCTCATCGAACAACGGTGTGATGCTTTCGAATTCCTTACCGTCCACGTCGATGGGACCGAGGTGGAATTCCACCTTGTCGATCGCCATCTTCGGTATGTCTGTGAGCATGGTCCTCCTGAGAGCGTTAGCCATGGCCGGCGTGGAGTTCTTGAGTATGAACTTACACTTCGTGTCGGTCATTTCTACTATCTCTATGTCCATGTTAAGTCCTCCTCAGACCCTGCGTCCTCTGCGTCCGCCTTTCTTCTTGGTTCCGTCGTGCGGAACTGGTGTAACATCCTCGATACGGCCGATCTTGAGACCTGCCCTTGCGAGTGCACGGATTGCAGCCTGTGCTCCAGGACCCGGTGATGTTGAACCGTTTCCTCCCGGTGCACGGACTTTTACGTGGATTCCAACGAAGTCCTTCTCTTTTGCGATATCGGCAACTTTCTCAGCTGCTTTCTGTGCTGCATATGGTGAGGACTGATCCTTCGCCTGTTTAACGACCATTCCGCCTGTGGCTTTCGTGATCGTCTCGGCACCTGTGATATCTGTGAGTGTGATCATGACATTGTTGTAACTTGCGTAGATGTTCGCAATTCCCCATTTGGCTGTCATCACTGTTCGCCTCCTTCTGGCATATCCAATGAATCCTCAGATTCTGCTTTCTTTGCTTCCTCTGCTGCTTTCTTGGCTGCGTATTCTGCCTCTTTGGCTGCTTTTGCCTCAGCATTTGCCGCTGCCTGCTCGGCTGAGATCCTCATCGGGTGCATCTCATCATTGAACGGTGATGCGGGATCGTATGTGATCGAGGACTCCTCGTATCTTGTGACAATGTATCCCGGGATTGTGACTTTGTGTCCGTTCATGAAGATATGTCCGTGAACGATCATCTGCCTTGCCTGTCCGACTGTGCTTGCAAGTCCTTTCTCGAAGACGAGCGTCTGGAGTCTGCGTGAGAGGATTGATTCCTCATTGAGTGTAAGGATATCGTTGAGTGTTGCGTTGTCTGCTGAAAGAACTCCGATTTTACCACATTTCGCAAGAAGTGCATCTGCTTCGATCTTTGCCTGTGCATCACCGCTTCTGAGACGTGCCTGGAGTTCTCTTGACTGTTTCCTGAAGTTCCTCAGGATCGACTGTGCTTTCCAGACCTCTGTCTTGTTCTTGAGTCCGTATTGGTTCACAAGTACGACCTCGGCCTTGATCCTCTCACCCTGCCATGGGTGTGAAGGTGTATCATATGTTCTGCGTGAAAACTTTGGATCTCCCATTATAACACCTCAATTTTCTCAGGAGGACCTCTTGCTGACTCCCATTGTGAGTCCGTGACGTCCGTTGGATCTTGTTCTCTGTCCTCTGACCTTGTGGTGTGTCTCATGCCTGATACCGCGGTAGCAACGGATCATCTTCAACCTGTTGATATCGTCGCTGCGCATGAGATCGACATCCTGACCGATAAGGTGCATATCTGAACCTGTCTCGTAATCGAGCTGCCTGTTGATTGCCCATTCCGGTGCATATTCAACATATGATGTGACGAGTGATTCGAGCTTCTTTACAGTCTCATCATCGAGTGTACCCATCTTTGCTGCCGGGTCCACTCCTGCCTTCTTCACAACTATCTGAGCTACTCTCTTTCCTACGCCTTTGATCTGCTGAAGGCCGATGTCCGTCCTCTTCTGACCGTCGATATCACTGTTGGCGATACGAACGATGAAGTTGAAGTTCTCATCTTCAGCATTCTCTTTCTTAGCATTCTTTTTTGCTGCTGCCATATTCTTCCTCCGTAAATGTTCCGTACAACGGAATTACCCAAGCATCATGCCTCGCGTGTCTCGACAAAGACCGTGTGCTGTGCTCTCCTGACATCTTTCGACATCTGAGTTTACGGCAGTGGTGTGGATTATCTCATTATTAATAAAGGTAGCGCACGCGCGTGACATATGAGTGCGAGGCGCATCAGA
>JAZRYJ010000024.1:0-26547 GCA_045600635.1 Candidatus Methanarcanum sp. | reverse complement strand
GAACGACATAAGTCGTTCGCAACATCATTTACACAGGATTCAGACGTTCAATCCAATAACAATATCATCAAAAAATCATATCCAGTCATCTTGTTCAGTGTAAAAGGTGTTAATTGTCATAACACTGAACGTACAATATATGTTATTAATCTGCATAAGAGAAGATTAAATACCTGGTGCGATATATTGGATTATACATCCAACTAAAACAATTTAATCCGTCACCGGCCATTTATTCCTCCATTCGGGACGGATCCCTCCTTTTCTTTGTCTTGTCTTTATATACGCGCGCACGCTTTCGGTATCGTGGGACTATGGTAAACAGATGTGCCAAGATCGTACGTGAGACACGTGAGACCGATATCTCGGTCGAATTGAAGTTGGATGGGAAAGGAGCATTCGATGTTGAGTGCGATATTCAATTCCTGAAGCATATGATTGAGACATTGTCGAGGTACTCAGGCATCGATATCAAATTAAGAGCCAACGGTGACAATGATCATCATCTTATCGAAGATGTCGGAATAACCATAGGAAAGGCATTGGTCAAAGCATTGGGCGATAAACCAATCGAAAGAATGGCAACAAAGACTGTTGTTATGGATGATGCATTGGTAATGACTTCATTGGACATAGTCGATAGGCCGTATGCAGAGATTGATTGTCCCGATCCGCTATATCATCACTTCATGAGAAGTTTCGCTATGGCATCTGGTATTACCCTTCATATCATGGTCATCAGAGGATTCGATGATCACCATATCGTAGAAGCAGGTTTCAAGTCTCTGGGTCTTGCACTTAAAGATGCTATCAGGCCCCGTTGCTGCGAACTCAGCACCAAGGACAAAGTGAAGGTGAATTGATGTTGGCTAAGCGTATAATCCCATGTCTTGACATGAAGAATGGAAGGGTCGTTAAAGGAGTGAAATTCCAGGACTTGAAAGATATAGGGAATCCTCCGGACCTTGCAAAAGCATACGAGGAGCAGGGTGCAGACGAAGTCACATTCCTAGACATTTCGGCGTCTTTGGAAGCCAGAAAGACAATGCTTAATGTTGTTTCGGAGACTGCAAAGAAGTTGTTCGTCCCTCTTTGTGTCGGAGGCGGAATAAGATCCGTTGATGATATGAGAGATGCATTGAATGCTGGTGCAGATAAAGTTTCGATCAATTCAGCAGCTGTCAACAATCCGGAAATAATCACCGAATGTGCTGAGAGTTTCGGAAGGCAATGTGTAGTTGTCGCTATCGATGCGAAGAAAGAATCTGACGGATGGAAAGTATATACTCACGGCGGTACGAAATCAGCTGGCATTGACGCCATAGAGTGGGCAAAGAAGGTAGAGGATCTTGGAGCGGGAGAGATACTGCTCACTTCAATGGATGCCGACGGTGTGAAGACAGGATATGATATACCTCTGACAGCAGCGATAGCTGATGAGGTCAGAATACCTGTCATAGCTTCCGGAGGATGCGGAAGTGTGGAGCATATCTATGAAGTATTCACACAGACGAATGCATCAGCAGCGTTGGCAGCTTCGATATTCCACTATAATCAATACACAGTCAAAGATGTCAAACAATACCTGAAGGACAGAGGTGTTGTTGTAAGATGACAGATCTGAAATACGATTCCAATGGACTCATTCCTGTCGTCGTACAGGACAGCACGACATCAGAGGTTCTGATGGTCGCATGGGCGAACGAGGAAGCTGTAGGATTGATGAAATCGACAGGTTACACACATTTCTGGAGCAGGAGCAGACAGAAACTCTGGAAGAAGGGTGAGGAGTCCGGACATGTTCAGAAGATCGTTTCGATACAGACCGACTGTGATGCTGACACATTGCTCGTAAGAGTCGTGCAGGAAGGTGTCGCATGTCATACAGGCGCACCGTCATGCTTCTATCAGCAATTGTACGGAAACCTAGATCATACTTCGGCCATACTTCCTGAATTGAAAAGAGTGATCCACGACAGGAAAGAGAATCCTGAGGAAGGAAGTTACACATGCAAGCTCTTCAATGATGAAACGAAGATGTGCAAGAAGATCGTTGAAGAAGCAGCGGAATTCGTTCTTGCTATCAAAGATAAGAATGATGACGAAACAGCATGGGAACTTGCGGACCTTATCTACCATTCGATGGTGGCAGTTGAGAAATCAGGTCTTTCGATGGAAAAGGTCTTTGAGAAATTATCGGAGAGGAGACAATGAGGGCAGAACTTCATACGCACAGCATATTCAGTGACGGAGAGCTGATCCCTGCTGAATTGGTAAGGAGAGCAAAGGTCCTTGGCGTGAATGCCATTGCGATCACCGATCATGTGGATATGACGAATGTCGAGTTCGTTGTGAGGAATGTTGTGAAGGCAGCAGAACTCACTGATGATTCGATCATGGTCATCCCGGGGGTGGAGATCACACATGTCCCTCCGTCGAAGATGGACAAGGTCATTGCAGACGCCAAGAGATTTGGTGCGAAATGGATTGTTGTTCACGGTGAGACCGTTGCAGAACCTGTTGAAAGCGGAACGAACCTTCAGGCTGTGAAAAATCCCGATGTCGATGTTCTTGCGCATCCCGGTTTCATTACTGAAGAGGAAGTTGAGATTGCAAAGAGGAATGATGTGCTTCTTGAGATTACAGGAAGAAAGTATCACAATATTACCAACGGTCATGTTGCATCTTTTGTGAAGAAAGTAGGTGCAAAAGTTGTTATCGACTCCGATGCACACGCTCCCGAAGATATCATGGATGAATCCAGTGCATATACGGTGGCAATAGGGGCAGGTCTTACAAAAGCGGAAGCAGATGAGGCCATACAGAAGACTCCCTTCCTTGCGATCAGAGACTTGTAAGCATCCGTGTATCGATGAAATCATGGGAATGAATCCCATGAAATCATGGGAATGAATCTCATGAAATCATGGGAATTGATATATACTGGCCATTATTAACTATAATCATGACGTTGACACCTGAGGGGTATCTCACCAGATTAGTGGAAGACAGGATATTAAAATCACTCAAATCAGCAGGTGCAGTAAGTATTGAAGGTCCAAAGAACTGTGGAAAGACCTGGTGTGCACGTTCTGTGTCGAATAGTGAATATTCTCTTGTGGATCCCGAGGATAATTTCATAAATTTACGTATTGCAAAAGAAGACCCGGTGGTTGCATTGAAAGGTGATGAGCCACATCTTATTGATGAATGGCAGGATGTTCCGAAGATATGGGATGCTGTTCGCTATACTGTTGACAAGGACGGAAAAAAAGGCAGATTCATTCTTTGCGGTTCATCAACTGTTGATAAAACAAAAAAGAGTCATTCGGGAGCAGCCAGAATAGTGGATGTGAAAATGCAGACAATGTCGCTTTATGAATCAGGTGATTCAAGTGGAAAAATTTCTTTAAAGGGCCTTTTTGAAGGAGATTTCAGAACTGTGAAGGGAAGATCACTCGGGTTGGAAGGAATCGCATGGCTGGTAATGAGAGGTGGCTGGCCGGGATTATTGAATTCCGATGAGGTTTCAGTATCTCTTTTACTCACAGATTACATCAATAAGATATGTGAGGAAGATGCTCAAAAAATTGATGGAAAGAAAAGAGATGTAGCAAAACTCAAACGTTTATTCCGCTCATTGGCAAGGAATGAAAGTACTTTGGCAACAAAAAAGAAGTTATCCGCTGACATACTTCAGTTCGAGGATGAAAGTTTAGATAATGATACTGTCACAGATTATCTTGATGTACTGGACAAACTTCATTTAATCGAGGATCAACCCGCATATTCTCCGAATTACAGATCGCCGGTGAGAGTAGGAAAGAATCCTAAAAGACATTTGTCTGACCCGTCACTTGCTGTAGCTGCCCTCAAGTTGAACAGAACGGCATTGAAAAATGATCTTGAGACATTGGGATTCATGTTCGAAGCTTTATGCGAAAGGGATCTAAGGATATATGCCAGTACTTTTGGTGGCGAGGTATTTCATTATCATGATCACAGCAACAGAGAGATCGATGCAGTTGTAGAAGTGAAGAATGAGGGATGGGGAGCATTTGAAATAAAACTTGGACAGGATGCGATCGACAGTGCAGCTGAGAATCTTAAGAAGATCAGAGATTTCATGCGTAAAGATGAAAAAGCTGTGGAGCCAAGATTCCTGTGCGTAATAACAGGATTAGGCGGTTCCGCATATCGCAGAGAGGACGGTGTTTATGTCGTTCCAATCATTGCTTTGGGTCCATGATGTCCTATTTCGTTCTCTGCAATGGATATAATTAATACGTGTACGGTGATTCATATCACATGCCGAAAATTGCAATCATCGGAGGCACAGGAGTTTTCAATCCTGACACATTCGAATTAAAAGAAGAAGTATTTCCAGACACGCCATACGGAAAGCCGTCCGACCCCATCATGATCGGAAAGATAAACGGTGTGGAGGTTGCATTCCTTTACAGGCACGGAAAGAGTCACCAATATCCGCCGTCGAGCGTCCCGTACAAAGCTAATGTCTATGCATTGAAGAAATTGGGCGTTGAGATGATCGTTTCACCATGTGCGGTCGGATCATTGAGAGAGGATTACAAACCAGGAGACATGATTATCGTCGATCAATTTGTCGATTTCACCAAGGGCAGGGATTATACTTTCTTCAATGACAGAACAGTCCATATCGCGATACCGGATCCGTTCTGTCCCAGGATGAACGCTGTTTTCGATAAAGCAGCTAAGAAATTAGATATCTCACACCATCTGGGCGGGACATATGTCTGTATCGAAGGTCCCAGATTCTCTACAAGAGCAGAGAGTAAGATGTTCAGGAATTTTGCTGATATCATAGGCATGACTGTCGTTCCGGAATGCCAGTTGGCAAGAGAGATGGGGATGTGCTATTGTTCTATCGCCACAGTGACGGACTATGATGCGTGGAAAGAGGAGACGGTCACATTCGATGCCGTAGTCAAGATCATGGAGAAATGTCTTGATAATGTGTGCAGGATCCTCGAGGTCGGTCTGCCTGAACTTGAGAAGATCAAAGACTGTGATTGTATCGAATCCGCCAAGAGCGCAGGTGCGATCTGAAATTATTTACGGGGACATCCCCAGATTTTACTTCAATACATAGGGTAAAATGAGAGTCATCATAGAAGGAATCGTACAAGGTGTCGGATTCAGACCAACTGTGCAGCGCTTAGCCACTGCTCTGAAATTGAATGGTAGAATCTGGAATGATGGATCGAAGGTGATGATCGATGTCGACGAGCCCGATGTACTTGTCGAGGCATTGAAGAACAACCTTCCTCCGTTGGCACATATTGATTCAATATCTATCGAAAAAATAGAGATGCCTGATTGTGACGGATTCTCAATTGTGAGATCGGAACACAGCGGAAAAGGTGTCTGCATACCCACTGATGTTGCTGTCTGTGATGATTGTCTCAGGGAGATGCGCAGTAACGGAAGAAGAAAGGGATATGCATTTACCACCTGTACGAACTGCGGTGCGAGATTTACTCTGCTGTCGTCATTGCCTTATGACAGAACCAATACGGCGATGGGACAATTCGATATGTGTGATTCATGCAGAAATGAATATTCATCATCAAATGACAGGAGATTTCATCATCAGACTATATGCTGTCCGAAGTGCGGTCCGAGATATTATCTTCTGGATAAGGAAGGTAAAGAGATACATGGTGATCCGATACCGACATTCGCAAAGGCCATAGACGAAGGAAAGATAGGTATTGCGAAGAGTTGGGGAGGGATGCACATTTGTACGTTGATCGAGAACATCGACATCATGAGACAGTGGTACAGAAGAGAGCAGAAGCCTTTTGCTATCATGGTCAGGGATCTGGAGACTGCAAAGAGATATGTGAGGCTGACGGAAAATGAAGAGGAATTGCTCATATCTCCAAACAGACCGATCGTTCTTGCAGAGAAGATATCTGATGATATATGCAGGAACATCGCACCCGGGTTGGACAACATCGGGATATTCCTGCCGTATACAGGGATGCAGCATCTTCTTTTCGATTCATTGAAACACGATGCACTGATAATGACGTCGGCCAATCTTCCCGGGGAACCGATGATATTGGATGACAGGGACATCATGAGCCTCAATGCTGATCTTTATCTTCTCCATGATCAGAAGATAATCAACCGTGCTGACGATTCAGTTGTGAGAGCTTTCGGAGACAATACGCAATTCATCAGGAAATCGAGAGGTTTCATTCCATCATACATAAGATTCGATTCTGAACATTGTGCTGTTGGTATAGGTGCGCAGGAGAATCTCACCGCCACTGTCGGAGCATACGGGAGATTGTATTCCACACAATATGTCGGGAACGGAGAATCATTGGGTGTCGTCGATTATCTGGAGTCTGCCACGGATTCGTTCATTGAACTTTTGGATTGCAGACCTGAGGTTATCGCTATGGATCTTCATCCCGGATATGTTAACAGGAAGTTCGGAAAGAAACTGTCAGAAAGATTCGGCGCTCCTGTCATGGAGATACAGCATCACTGGGCTCATGCAGCATCGTTGATGGCCGAACATTCTGTCGATGAGGCCACAGTTATTGCGATCGACGGTACGGGATACGGAGATGAGGGACAGGCATGGGGCGGTGAGGTGTTGGATATCGATTATTATGGATACAAGAGAATGGCTCACTTGGAATACATCCCGCTCATAGGTTCTGAAAGAGCACTGTATGATCTCAGAAGATTGAAATTTGCAATCGATTGTATGAACGGCGTTGATACGCACATCGTCAGTGAGAATGATGCTGAATTGATGAAGAAGATCATGAGGAACAGTGTCGGTTCATCATCATTGGGCAGAATGTTAGATGCACTGTCATTCACTCTCGGTGTATGCGATCACAGGACATATGACGGCGAACCTGCGATGAAATTGGAACCATTGTTGGCAAGAGGAAGGTACATTGAAGGATTCGAGACTGAAACAGCATCAGGGGTCATCAGAACCGCACATTTATTCAATGACATCCCGAGGGATTGCAGAAAAGAGGATGTAGCATATTCAATCGTCAAGAATGTGATGAGTGAGATGGTCAACAATGCATGCGACTCCTGTTGTTCAAAGATCATCGGTCTTTCCGGCGGATGTTCATATAATGCGCCGATCACAATGATGGTGAAGGATGCTGTGGAGAGCAGAGGGTTCAGATTCATCATGCATGACAAAGTCCCGAACGGGGACGGAGGGATATCTGTCGGCCAGACAGCGATAGCATTGAGGTCCCTTCTGTAATTTCTTTAATATCTGATATCCATATTCAGAACGATGTACACGCTTTTCGTTCTTCTTGACGGAGCTGAGGATGATTTCATTCCTGAATTCAACGGCAGAAAGCCATTGGACGTAGCAAGAATGCCGTTCATGAAGAGAAAGGTGAAACATCATGGATTCACAGAGGGAAAAGGGTATACGCACCTGTTCCTAAATGAATTCTTTACTGGGCATCCACCAGAGATCGCCAGAGCGGCATTGGAGGCCATGGGCCTCGGAATGGATGTGAAAGGAAGAACAGCATATCGTCTTTCTCCCGCGATAATCAAAGACGGCATGATAAATTGGTCATATCATGCCAGTGAATTCTGCGATCGTCTGATACCCAAAGTAAAGGAACATCTCAAGATCTTGGATGAATATGACCCGGAGATCACATTCTTTCTCAACGGCAGAGCTGTATTGACGATGAAATGCGATGAAATCCCTGAATTGCCTGCTCCGCCCGTTCCGTCCCCATTCGTACAGGTACCCGGAAAATTGGGCGAGATGGTGATGGCTGTTGCAAAGGATCTTGATGGAATAACTGATTACCCCTGGGGATGCGGCAGATTCGAGAAACAGTACGATTGTTCGATAAAGAAGATGACTGCCGTATCTGACAGTCCGACACCTTTGGGAATCTGTTCATCATTGGGACATGAGATTCATCTTATTGATGATATTGATGAAAGATTTCCTGTTGCCAGAGAGGCATTGGAACATAACGATGTGTTCCTCCACATGGATGAGGTGGATGAATACAGTCACCAAAGGGATCCTGCAAAGAAGGTCAGGATACTGGAGCACATTGACAGTAAAATGGAGGAATACTTCTCAGATGTCGACAGGATCGTGTATTTCGTCGATCACGGCACATCTTCGATAACGGGAGAACATCTGCCTGTCACAGTACCGTTCTGGACATCGTATGATATCGGAATCAAAGATGGCGATAAGATAGCATTATCGGAACTTCTGAATGTATTCCTGAGATGATCATTTTCTGAAGAATTTATTTTTTGCTTCGACGAACACATCCATTATTCTGGGATCATCGGCATCTTTTACGCCTAATTCTTTGAATCTTTTGAATGAATATTCAACCACGTCATCATTATGACAGAACAGACAGGGCGAACAATCAAGGACCAATTCTCCTTTTTTGTTCTTGATGAATCTGCCCAGATCCTCATCGTTGCATGGATAGAACGGACAATAACAGAATGAACAGTTCTGCCCTCCTTCATGGCATGGATTGTATTTGCATGTTGTATCCGTACCTATGTTTCCGGCTTTGAGTTCAGCGTTGACCTTTGCCTTTATGCAATCCATATTATCATTATACTATAGGCACATCATTGTTATAATCCATTTCACTGAATTCTGCAATCTTTTGTTGCAGACATTAAAAATCTGTCTTGCTGTTTGGTTATTTCTGAAGACAGAAATCGTAATCTATTTTCAGTTGACATGTAGGCTAAAAATGGACCAGATATATTATTTGTTAGAGAAATTAAATGTGAATTATTTGATATTAATAATGTGCCAGATGACATCAACAGTTTAGAAATACTGGATTGTAAAACACTATAGATATATACTCGAATTTTAATCTACATGTAGACTAAAAATGGACTAGCATCATCATGGAAATAAAAAGGGACAGATATCTGAACAAATTGATCTTAAGGAAAAACAACGGTATGGCCAAAGTCATAACGGGAATGAGGAGATGTGGCAAATCATATCTTCTGTTTGTTCTATTCAAAAATTACCTTTTGAATTCCGGTGTAAAAAACGATCATATCATCTGCATAGCATTGGACGGGATGGAAAACGAATCTCTTTTAGATGCCGGCAGACTCTATGAAAGAATAAAAGATTCAGTCGTCGACGATAATCAATATTACATTTTCTTGGACGAAGTGCAGCTTGTCGATGGATTTGAAAAAGTGATTAACAGTCTGTTGCGCCTCGAAAATACTGATATCTATGTCACAGGGAGCAATTCAAAAATGCTCTCATCAGACATAATAACTGAATTCAGAGGAAGAACAGATGAGGTCAGATTGATGCCACTGTCACTTTCAGAGTACATCTCAGTTTTTGACGGAACTGTCGAAGAAGCATGGGACACTTATCTTGAATACGGCGGTTTGCCTGAAATTCTGTTAATGAGGGATGATGAACATAGAACGGACTACCTGTTCAATATATTGAAAAAAACCTATATCAAAGATATAACTGAAAGGTATGATGTCAGACTTCCATCGGTTTTGGACAGTGTATTCGATGTTCTTTCATCATCAGTGGGATCGTTAACGAATCCTAAAAAACTCAGAGATACCCTCAGAACCAAAGGTTTCACCACTGTTGATGATAGCACAGTGAACAATTATATCAGATATCTTGAAGATGCTTTTTTGTTTGAAAAAAGTATGAGGTATGATGTGAAAGGCAGATTGTATTTTGATACGCCTTCCAAATATTATGCAACAGATGTTGGAATCAGGAATGCGAGATTGAATTTCAGACAGGTGGAAGAAACACACCTTATGGAGAACATAATCTATAATGAGTTGAGAGCAAGAGGATTTTCCGTTGACGTCGGAGTGGTGGAATACACTGAAACAATAGATTCTAAACGTGTCATGAAGCATGTCGAGATAGATTTTGTAGCGAATAAAGGAAAAATCAGATACTACATCCAATCAGCATATATGATGGATTCCGAAAAAAGAAAAACAGAGATTAGGCCGTTTCTGAAAGTAAATGATTCATTCAAAAAGATCATAGTGATCAACGGTCATTGTAACCCGCGCATCGATGATTACGGCATCATTACAATGGGGATAATCGATTTCCTGAGCGATGATAGAAGTTTGGAAAATCTGATGTGAACGTATACTTATTCCAGATCGGCGACAATGGTGGCGTCATATCGTAGGATTGCAAATATCGTCCGATCTAATGAAACAGCATTAGTGATTAGGATTATAACGCAGTTCGTCATCCTCCGAACATGGAGTTCGAACTGCCGGAATCATTGAACATCTACGGGAATGAGAAGATAGCCAGGGATGTGCTTTCCAGAATATGGGGGAAACGTGGTGTTTTCACATGTACCGTTGCTAATACCCTGACATCTACGATACCCGGTGTTTCCGAAGCGGGAGATACTCCGGAACTGACATTATTCACCGGCCCTGCGGATGCGGAACTCCTTTCCTGCGGGAAGACATTATGCATGAAAGGCATACCGATCAATCCGGGAGGCATTCCGACACCAGGAACATTGACTTTGGCGGCGTTGAAACTGTCCGATATACCATGTTACATCGTCAACGGCGGCTGCAAGATCATGCCTCAGATACCGTATTTCGACGTCGGAGGCAAATGCGGTGACAAGATCACGACTGCAAATGCCGTCCCCAATGCCAGAGAAGTGTTTGAAAAGGGAAAGATGCTCGGGCGCATCTTGGCCAGAGGTAATGATTTTCTCGTCGTCAGTGAATCATGTGCCGGCGGAACAACAACCGCTTTGGCGGTCATGATGGCAATGGGCATTATCGAAGAGAATCTTGTCAGCAGCAGTTCTCCCAGGAACCCTAAGGAATTGAAATCAAAATTGGTGGAAGAAGCATTTGAGAAAGCAGGGATAAAGATCGGTGATCTGAAACACGATCCTCTGAAAGCGATGGAATGTTTCGGGGATCCGATGATGCCTGTGAACGTCGGAATGATAATCGGTGCTTCCGAAACGATACCTGTGATAGTCGGAGGGGGAACCCAGATGTCAGCCGTCATCGCCTGTGCCTATGAATTGGAACCGAAGATCGTAGGTAATGTCATCCACGGAACTACCAGATGGCTTGTGAAGGATAAGAACTCAAATGTGCGCAAGATCAATGATTCCATCACCAACGACATACCGATGGTATACGTGATGATGGATTACACAGACAGCCCCTATGACGGATTGAAGGCGTATGAATGGGGTTATGTGAAGGAAGGTGTCGGGTGCGGAGGAGCATCCGTTGCCGCCATCGCATCATCTGAAGGAAAGATCGATTGCAAAATGCTTCTTGAAAAGGTGCATGAAATCTACAAGGGCATAATGGGACTTTAATCGAAGAATCCTCTTGCCAATTGAAGTTCGAACATAGTATTGACGTTCACAGCGAGTTCGATCCAATCTGTTTTCAGATAGATGTCTTTCGGGCAGATGTCATCAAGGATGACCTTTCTGTTCATTATCGTGAATCCTGATAACACCCATTTCTTTCCGTCCATTTCCATGGAGAATGACGGTGCAATGCCTGTGTTTATGACGACTTCTTCATCGACCACAGCAAGGAATGAATCGCAAGGTTTCTTGTTGAACGCTTCGATGAAATTATCGATGTTAAATGAATTGATTAGAGGAAGATCGGAAGGTGTCGAGAATACATATTTCCCATTCATCACTTCATATGCTGAATGGAGGTCGCCGACATAATCTTCGCCGGTTGTACGGATGACCTCGACATCCATGTCCTTCAGCAACTGTTCCGTTCTTTCTGTGTTGGGACTTACGGATGCGATGATCCTATCTATGCCCTTACTTTTTCTCAATGCATTGACGACATGTTCAATGACATTCTTTCCGCCGACTTTGATCAACGGTTTCTCCACACCGTTGCGGCACATCCTTGTGCCTTTTCCACCTGCCATTATCAGTGCTTCCATCATATCAGTCCGTAAATCGCTATGACAGCGATCATGACAAGTATCATGACTATGCGCGATGTTTCATTCGTCGCCCCGAGAACATCTCCGTTGACAAAACCGAAGTTCTTCATTGCTATCTTTGATATGACCCACCCCCATATTACAGAAACGAAGAATGCGATTGCGACAGCGATATAGTATATGTCATCCACATGCCAATTGAATACATCTGTTATCAGGAATCTCATCACGAATAATGAGATTGCAAGCAGTATGATCGACAGGATCGATGATTTCAAAAGTGAGGTGCCGTCGGTATGTCTTACAGATTCGCCCGCCATACCATTGCTGGGTTCACCGAATGCTGCTGCGGATACCTGTGAATTCCTCGCCAGAAGTTCAGCCGAGAATCCGACGATCATGAACATCGGGATGCTCATGTACGAATATTCAGCGAACAGAAGCAATGCCGCCACTATTCCGAGGATGACTCCGCCCGCACCTACGAGCGTATCTTTCAATGCACGCACATGGTCCTCTTTCTGTCCGGCGACAGTCAGGCCGTCACCGATATCGATCAATCCGTCGAAGTGGAGGAAACGGTTCATTATGCCCACGGATGCAATGGTACAGGCAGCTGCTATGAAAGGACCGAGAATAAATTGCACAGCACCGAACACTGCAGTTGCCATTATGGCATAGAAGAATCCGATTATTGGGACAAGCCAGAATTTCCTGTTCATGGAATCCATATGTCTCTTCTCGATATTAATCGGGAGCATCGTGAAGAATGAGAACATCCCTTTGATCGCTGCGGATGCTGTGATCTTATCCTCACTCACTGAAATCTCCTCCTGAGATCCTCGATCTCATCCTTCGGCATGTCATATGGGAAATCTCCTCTCTTTATCAAACATTGCCTTACACATACGCGTACCGCCTGTGCAAGGGTCAGGCCGATGCCCAATCCTGTACCGCAGTAATCAACGGGCTCATATCCTATCTCTGAAACTATCGCGACAGCATCAGATGTTGTGCCTGTCTCTTTCCATCCGAGATCATGCAATGCTGCACTCTTCGCTTCAGTCATCGCGATTATTGCATTCGCTTTTGCCGAATCTGTGAGTGTTCTGTTCACAATGCCGATGACATTGATCGTTCCGGCATGTTTTATCATCGCATCATGTCTTTCAATGGAGATCCTGTTTCTTTCATTCCAGTTGTCAATTGTATCTCCTGCGACCGTCTGATTGCCCATGCCTGCTGTGGCAATGACTGTTGAAACATCATCTTCAATGGATTTTTCACATCTGCTGATGACCTTGTCAACCTCGGCAGCGGTCATGAATATAACAGTGTTCTCGGGGAGTCCGAGTTCTTTGATCAGGCCTTCAGAATCTTTCTTCGGGTTTCCGAAGTAGTCTCTTTTTACCTCTATTATCGCCAATGTCCTTGTGATGATATGTCCGCCGTTGTATACACATGAACTGAATACATCAGCATCTCTGTCAAATTCCACGATTGCGACTGAAAGGTCATTGAAACTTTCTGTTCTGATCCCGATGTTCATAATACCGTTCCGAGCATTCCGATCAGGATGTCCTCCAATCCTGTCTGTATGTGAATCCCTATGAATGCGTATAATGGTAACGAAATCAACAATATGAATACCAATGATGAAACTTCGAGGAGACGGCAGCATTTTCTCATATCATCATGTGTAGGAAGGTGACCTTTTCCCATGACATAGACGCCTGTTTTCTCCATTTTGATATCTAAGGCTGCTGCGAATGCCGTCATCGGCCATCCGCTGTTTGGGGACGGTGTTTTTGTATGTTCCTCCATTGTAGCAGGGATCACTGCTTTCCAATCCAATCCCATGAGGAATGCACCGATCGTGATGAATATCGGGGATATTCTTGCTGGTATGTATCCTAATATGTCGTCCAATTTGGCGGGGAAGAATCCGAGGTCCCCGTATTTATCGTTAAGATAGCCCCACATCGCGTCCATCAGGTTGGCGCATCTGAAGAACAATCCTCCGATCAATCCGAACATCCCTGAATACAGAGTCGGTGAAACGATGCTGTCAATATAGTTCTCGGATGTGGTCTCAGTACACGAAGAAGCGATATGTTCTGCATCCATCTTCGATGTGTCGCGGCTGACGATCATCTGAACCTTTTTTCTTGCGTTCTCGATCCTGCCTTTATTCAATTCTTTCGCGATGGGTTTGACATGTCTTCTGAACGATGAGATTGCAAATGTGATTTTCAAGAAAATTGCAGATACGATAATCCACGGCCATTCTCCGAGATAATTACGTACAACAGCCAAGATCACAAATGCTATCACAGCGAAAAGAAGGAATACGAAAAGGAATGAGAGGAGACCGATGAGTCTTGTTCCTGCACCGGATCTCTTCTTGACATGTTTATCAATCCAATACAATATGGAGCCCATCCATCTCAATGGATGTATGGAATTCGGGACTTCTCCTATTATCAGGTCAATGAGGATGGCGATGATGATAATGAACAATGCATCTGTCGCCGGATCCATACAATCACTCCATCGATCTCTTCACTGCATCGATGAATCTTTCGTTTCTTATGCGATCCTTCACGCAGAATCTCACATATCTCTCATATGGGGATCCGAATGATGCGCAATCCCTCACCATGATCTTATTCATCAGCATCCTGTTGACGAATTCAGAACCTTTCATACCCAGAGGTTCCACGGAATTGAAGAAGAAATGCGAATCTGTCATGATCGCAGGGAATCCGATCGATCTCAGCTGTTCATACATCCATCTTGATTCAGTCCTCATGACCTCGGCTGCCTTACGTACATGCTCCATCTTCTCATCTATCAGTATCTTTGCGACATTCTGTTCTATCGTACCGACATTCCATGTCATTCTGACTCTGTTCATCAGTTCGATGATTTTCGGAGAGCCGAATCCGAATCCTATCCTTATCCCCGGTATGGCGAAGGATTTGGTGAGTGAGGATGCGACTACAAGATTGTCATATTCATCGACGAATCTTGCACAAGATAATTCATTATATTCAGGGACCAATTCCAGAAGAGTCTCATCCATGAATACGAGTGTATCATTATCGTTGCAATACGATACGAAATTCAATATGTCATCCCTTTTTTCGATGACCCCAGTTGGATTGTTCGGATTGCAGATATAGACTGCTTTTGTCTTCTTGGATTTCTCTTTCAGTGATTCGAAATCGATTCTGAAATCTCCTGAAAGTTCATTAAATTTAACATTCCCGCCCGCAATGGTACATTGCTGAGCGTATTCAGCGAATGACGGCCTTTGGATGATAACATCATCGCCGTTTTTGATGAACGTATTCGGGAACATCCTTATTATGTCCGATGAACCGGAACCGATAATGATGTCCTCAATAGGAACATCGAATCTTTTCGATATCGTATTCTTCAGATCCGCGGAACAATCATCAGGGTAATGTCCGATGTCGGAAGAGGCTCTTCTGATGATATCGTCAATATCATCAGGCGGACCGAATGGATTCAGATTCTGACTGTAATCCTCTACTCCCTGCAGTCTCCACGCCTGTCCTCCGTGTACGGTTTTGGGAAGTTTGAGCAATTGGGGCCTGATAAGTTTCTCGAAGTCCATCATATCTCCATACCCTTATCCATTTATACATATCATTTCGACTTTCCGAAGATATCAAATCCATATGTGTAATCCTTCTCATGATATCTTTTCGGAAGAACGAATAATTCTCCGTCGTCATCGAATCCTACGGATGCGGATATATCATACACATCCTCGATCAATTCAGGTGTGATTATCTCTTTGGGATCACCCATCTTGACGATCTCCCCTTTCTTCATTATGATACAGTAATCGCAGTATCTTGCCATCAGCGAGATGTCATGTTCAGCGACCAATATGGTCATGTCGTTCTTTACCATAGCGGTGAGATACTCCATCACTTCGAGCTTGTATTTCATATCCAAGTGCGATGTCGGTTCATCCACCAACATGAGTTTCGGTTGCTGGACGTATGCTTTCGCAATCATCACACGCTGCTGTTCACCCGATGATAGCATATTGAGCTGTCTGTCCTTAAGATGGTCTACCCCGAAGGTCTTCAGAACATCCATCACATATTCCTCTTCTTCGACAGGCTCCCACCATTTGTTCTTGAGGAATGGATATCTGCCCATCATCACCGTTTCGTACACGGACAGACCGAATCCGCTCTTAATCTCAGGAGGAACATTCGCAACGAGTTTCGCGATCTCACTTTGGCTTTTATCCAATATAGATTCTCCGCTGATCAGAATGTCGCCTGATGTTGTATCATGCAGTTTATTGATACAATGCATCATCGTACTTTTTCCGCAACCGTTCGGGCCTATCAGACCGACAAGCATACCCGGTTTCAATTTGTATGATACGCCCCTTACGGCATGATATCCGTCCTCGTATACCTTATTCAGATCCTTTAGTTCAAGAAGAGGAACATCATCCGTCATAGGATCTCCCCCTCCTTATGAGCATGTAAGCGAATACAGGAACACCCACGATCGTGGTTATCGCACCCACAGGCAATTCTATTCCCGGTATGATCATCCTCGCGAGGAAATCAGCGCACATCATGAGGGTCGCACCAACAACGATGGATGCCGGGAACACCAAACGGTGGTCGCCTCCTAATATCATGCGACACAAGTGAGGTACGACGAGACCTACGAATCCTATTATTCCGACGAATGCGACACATACTGCTGTGAGTAATGATGCCAATATCAGCATGACTCTGTTGAAATTCCTTACTTCGAGACCCATCTGTCTTGCATTGTCCTCACCTAAAAGGATGAGGTTGAATTCTTTGGCCCATATCAACGGAATGAGTGACAGCGCTATGGCCGGTATTACTATTACAGCGAGCTGTGTCCATGATACATTGGCGAATGAACCGAAGAGCCATGACAATGCGTTCGATACTTTGCTTCCTGCGAACGATATCAATATCGTCTGTACGGCAGAGAATGCCAATCCGATGATAACTCCTGCAAGAACGTAATTCGTGGAAGACCCTCCTGCTTTTTCCGCTATGAACATTGTACAGAAGAATGCGATGACACCGCCGATCATTGCAACGATGGCAGTGAGGAATACTGAATTCGATGGTATCAGACCGAAGAATGTGAAATTCAATGCAATAACAGCAACAGCTGCCGTACCGGCACCTGATGATACGCCCATGATATACGGATCACATAACGGATTCCTGATGATGGCCTGGTACATCGAGCCAGCAATTGACAATCCGATACCGACAGCCAATGCAGCAATCGTTCTCGGGAATCTTGAACTGTAAACGATAACTTCGATGTCGGTCAAATCATTTCCTCCTTTCTGTATCGCGGATATGAGTGCATTGAACATCTCTCCTATTCCGTATGTCCCTGTGGGTCCGACACACATATTCAGGATGAAGACTGCAACGACAAAGATCAGGCCGATGCCTATGACATATCTGAGGCGACGTCTGTTACGCATATTGTGAGTGATTTGTTTCTTTTCCGATGATGCCAATTCATTCACCCTCTTCTATTATGTTCTTAGTGTAACTGAGGAAATTTCTGTAATCATCACCGATGTGTCTGTTAACTGTTATGTCACTCATGACATCCGGATTGATTATTCTGGCAGTTATCTCATACAGCTGGATGAATCTGGAGCACGGTCTCTGCGACATATCTGTCGCACTCTCGGTGAAAAGATAGATCCTGCCGCTCTTGTATGCATCAGTATTTTTCCATTCAAGCGAAAGTGAATTCAGCATATTGTTGTAATCTTCATCAGTGTTTTTGTATGTGTCACTGAAAATTATGATTATCGAAGGATTCTTTGCAAGTAATTCTTCAGGGTTGATTTGTGCCCATGATTTGACATCTGTGAAAACATTATCGCCGTGTGTTAACAGGGAGATGTTGTTGACATACGTATTTTTGCCTGCGACCCAAGGCATCTTATCAGCAGAAAGTGTGAATGCTATCTTGGTCTGTTTGCTGTTTTCGGCAGGTCCGATAATCTTGCTAATGGTGTTCACAGCTTCGTTGTACTTGGCGAACAGTTCTTTTGTCTCTTTGGAACAGCCTGTTACCTGGCCGATGACGAAGATATTATCAGTTATGGAATTTATGTCATCGTTACAGTCTAAAAGATATGCAGAATAACCTGCACTTATCAGTTTATCGTATGTCTGAACATGGTTGGATCTTGTTGCGTCACAGAATACCACATCCGGATTGAGTTTCACGATGGATTCAAAATTCACTGTTGTGAAATCTCCTACGATGGAAATATCTCCTGAATTCTGTTTACTGACAATGGATCTCGGATAATTGCTGAACATATCTGTGCCGACGATCTTGTTCTCACCGTTCACTGCACAGAGGTCCTCGGTAAATGCAGCACTGAGAGTGACGGCTTTGTTCACGATACCGTGTTCGTATATCGATACGCCGCGAAGGTCAACGGCAATCGTGGGATCTTCTCCGATGTTTCTGTATGCCCAGCATACTGCAGCGTAGTTATCGATTTTATAATCATATGGGGCAGAGAGAATCTTCCATTCTGCACTTCCTTTATCAATTTTCCATAATTCCCATTTGCAATCATCGATTGAATAACATCCATTGATCTCTGCGACAGATCCGTCATTATTGAAAGTGAGAGAGTATGAATTTTTTTCACAGGCTATTCTCAATGCTTCTTCAGCATTTACGTTACTGAGTTCTTCAGGCGTCCATACTGTATCATATTCATTGAAATCAATGATCACACCTTTGTTGTGATCGCCAACAGTATTGACGGGATTGATACTCACGACGATTAGCAATGCTATTGCGACGACGATTATCGTAACAGTAGCAATTATCTTTGGTTTCAAGGATTCGTCCATTTTATATTCCTGTTGGATTATTCATCCAACTCAATGTTTAGGATAAAACTCTGTGTTCAATATAAATATTTGGATTATACATCCAACTCAAACGATGCTAATTTACTAATCATATGTCATCGATTATGATGCGATGTTCGTAGATGCTCACCTGCATATGACGGATCCGGAATTCGATGACGGGTATGATGACATGTCCGATTCTGAATTATTGTTCAGTAATTGTGCCAGACCATCAGAATATTACAGGTTGAAAGCATTATCTGATTGTGACAGGAGAGTGATTCCTTTTTATGGGACGCATCCTTGGTACGCATCCGAATACGATGAAGATACACTCGAGGATATGTTGAAAAATGACAACAGTGCCAATGTAGGGGAGATTGGACTTGATAAGTTCAAAGGAACGTTTGAGGATCAATTGCCTGTATTTCAATCGCAGTTGGGATTAACCTCTAAGTATGACAGAATAGCATCCATTCATATGGTGGGACATGAGGATGTTGTACTATCATTATTGAGGAAGATAAGTGTCAGATCGATACTTCATTCATTCAGCGGACCAGTAAGTTACATCAAAGCTTTCACGGAATGCGGTTGTTATTTCTCGATATCCCCTAGAATATTTTCCAAACCTCCCGATAAAGTGAGGAAGATACTCACTGCGATACCTAAGGACAGATTATTGTTGGAGACAGATGCACCGAGTAATCATAACAACTGTGTTATGATGTCAGATCATGCAGGGGATGTCGGAAATGCCATCGGCATGACTTCTGAAGAGTTGATAAAGTTGACATCCAGTAATGCTAATAAATTGCTCGAATACCAGTGATTACAAAGAATGTTAAATAAATGGCTATTTTCAATTATCATTTCACTAATATAATGTATCTGGCTCATCTACTTACTAAATTGTTGGTAGAAATTTGTTGCCAATTGCCAACAGATTTCTATCATATATAAACACATCTTCAACATACCGTTATATATGGAGTTTGGAAGAAAGCAGTATCTGGAACAGATAACAAACAGTATGTGGAACGATAAGGTGAAAATAATCACCGGAATCAGAAGATGTGGAAAATCATATCTCCTGTTCAATATATTTCGCAAATATCTGCTTTCTCACGGTGTTGAGGAAAAAAACATCATCTCCATAGATCTAGAAGATTACAGGAACAGAAATCTGCGTGATCCAGAATTTTTTCTTACGGATACGAAAAAATTGGATTTATAATCAATTCCGCTGAAAACCCACAGTCTTGTGCTGGGGGTCGTTGAAGAATTTCTGATGACGATATGTTGTCGGAAACAGAGTGCTTATTTAGGCAACACACGTATCATATCTTATGGCAATATTATCTGACAGAGACATCGCTGACGGCATTTCAAAAGGAACCATAGGGATAACAGACTATATCGAAAAGAACCTCACACCGAACGGATACGATCTCACGATAACGAACATTAAGATCAACGGATCTGATGAGGTATTCGACAGCGGCATTGTGAAGATACCTGCAAAAACCATGGCTTTCGTATCTACGAAGGAGAGGGTCAGGATCCCGGATGATATGTGCGCTCAATTGTGGATGAGGACATCATGGATGAGAAAAGGTCTGATCGGTGTGTTCGGAAAGATAGATGCCGGATACGAAGGGACATTGACATTCGGATGCTACAACACGAACGATCATGATGTCGAATATCCCATCGGGGACAGGTTCTGTCAGATAGTGTTCGAGCAATTGACTTCTCCGTCTGTGAAGAGTTATGAGAAAAGGAGCGGACATTATCAGGGTTCGACAGGGATAGTGTTGGATCCGCTGAAGAAATGATATAATTGTCATATGCACACAGTAGTGTAAACCTCTTACTTTCTTTTTATATCGAAGACGAACACACTAGCTGAAGGAGAATATGTTTTCAGTTCTTTGACACAGGATATCTCACAATCAAGACCTTCATCTTTAATTTTCTCGATCAACTCTTTGCTGAAATCATTAACAGAGTCACGTTCCAATATCTTGTGCATATGCACTGTACCGTTCTTTTTCGTCTTTGAAAGTGCATCAGGGAGAAAATCCTGTGCAATCTGCGGCAGATTCATTATGATGCGGTCCGCATCGGGAAGTTCTTTGATCACTTCTCTCGCATCACCTTCGATCGGAACAATGTTGCTGAAATGATTCAGTTTTACATTGATCTTTGCGTATTCCACAGCATCATGATTCAGGTCTATCGCATAAACTATCTTGGGGTCAGCAACTTTACAGATCGTCAACGGGAACGGTGCGACACCGGCGAACATATCGATTATCACCTCACCGTCCTTGACCAAGGATGCGACCCTTTCCCTTTCAGTCGCCAGTCTCTGGTTGTAATAAACTTTCGCAGGATCGGTGACAATTGTGACGCCCGATTCCCTGTGTCTTGTCTCTGTGGGTCCGTTACCGGCGATTATTTCAAGATCCCTTATTCTCAATTCACCCTTCACACCGTTGTCCATGAGGACACATCTTGTATTCGTCGATGCTTTCAATAATGCTTCACCGATCTGATTTTTGTATTTCAGCAATTCATCGGGGATCTTTATGACCGTGACATCTCCGATGTTATCATAAGAATTGGGAAGAGAGTCCCTTATTTCTTCGGAAAGAAACATGCGATAGTCACTTTCACGATGTTCGATGATCGGTGAATCTACATCCATGACTTCATAGTCTTCAAATCTGTCGATCGTTATCGGGATGAAGAGACAGGAATTGTCAGACGTTATCCTGTGATCGATATCCAGGGAATTCAGATCTTTCAGTCTCTCCCTGACATCATTGCCTTCCGATTTCGGCACGCGGATACATCTGACCATGGTGACCGATACACTAACGCTGATAAAAGCAATCCGATAATCCAAATGCTTTATTATTCCTGTGTGGATATCGTATAATAAAGGTGGGACATGAGCAAAGGCATTCTTCTTATCGGATTCGGTTCCAGTAAACCCAACAGCCGTGAAGTACTTATTTTGAATACGGAGAAACTCAGAGCGAGCGGGGAGAATGCATATTATGCGTTCATCGGAAGGGACAATCCGACGATAGAGGATGCGTTAGCCAAAATGAATGATGACGGTGTCGATGACATCGTGATAACACCGTTCCTCATGTCCACAGGCGAGATGTCGCTGAATTACATCCCGAGACATGTCGGAATACCGAGGGATTTCGGAACATATGATGTTGAGAGATCCGTTGCTACAAAAGTGCGTTACACCAAGGTGATGGGTGAATCACCGATGATCTCTGACATGATAGACAGGAATATCAGGGAATTGGATGTATTCGATGCAAGCACCGGAATAATGCTCGTCACTCCTGGTTCGCAGCTCAGATACAGTTCCATAATGGCGCAGGAGAACGCCAACAGACTGGGTTTGAAAGGATACAACAACGTTCTGACAGCATTCTCTGATTACAATGAACCGTCCGTCGAGGATTGTGCCGAATTCCTTGTCGGCAGAGGTGTGACAAGGATAATTGTTGTTCCGTTATTCATTGCGGATGATGACAATCTGATTGAATGTATCAAGACAGCATTGGGAATGTATTGCAATAATGTTGAATGCACTGCGAACATCATGGGAAAGGACATTGAGATCCGCATATTGGGTACAATCGGGACGGATCCGATGATAACGGACATCCTCCAGGATATGATAAGGGTCGCAAGATCGTGATTTTCTCATTCCTTTATTCGTAATAATTAAAAATCTGCCAGTGATGACACTACCATGGGCGAGACCGGCAGAGGTTCATTCACGGGAAGAATAGGATTCATAATAGCTTCCGCCAGTTCCTGTGTAGGTCTCGGTAATCTGTGGAGGTTCCCGTATCTTGTTGAACAATTCGGAGGAGGGATGTTCATCCTCATCTTTCTTGTTGCTACCTTCACATTCGGCCTCATAATGATGTTGACTGAGGTCATAATAGGAAAGAAGACCGGCAAGACCAGCATTGAAGCGTACAGGACGTTATGCAGTAAATACAGGTGGATAGGTTGGTTCGGATTATTAGTCCCTGTCATCATCCTGTGTTATTATTGCGTAATCGGCGGATGGGTGATGAGATATGTATTCGCATATGTCGCAGGGGATATCTCCGCATTCACAAATATCACATCATCCACTAATTTTTTCGAATCATTCGTAAATTGTTCAGCAACCAATATATTCGAGGGGCCGGTCTTCTGGTTCATCGTCTTTGCAGTGATATCAGTAGCAATCGTCATATTTGCGGTCAACAAAGGGATGGAGAGACTCAGTAAATTCTGTCTCCCTGCACTTCTTGTTCTGCTCATCATCTTGGTGGCATCTATATTCACCATTCCGGGAATCGGTGCAGGTATCGAGAAATATTTCGTCCCCAACTTCAGCGATCTTTCGGGAAGTACAGTGCTGAATGCAATCGGGCAGGTGTTCTTCTCGATGTCATTGGGGCAGGGGATAATGATAGCGTTCGGATCATACATGGCGAGCGATGTGAAACCGTATGATGCTGTGAAGAAAACGACGGTCATCAATTTTCTCACTGCATTGCTGTGCGGACTTCTCGTTGTGCCCGTAGTTTTCGTTTACTCGGACCCAAGTATGGGATCTGTAGGAGGACCTGGGTTAATGTTCGAAGTGATACCTACAGTGATATCCCATTTGGATATCCCGCAGATCGCAGGTATTTTGTTCTTCGTGATGGTATTCTTCGCTGCATGGACCTCTGCTGTATCCATGGCAGAAGCATTCGTGTCCGTATTGAAGGATACGCTGAAGTTCAAAAGAAAACTCTCAGCATCGATATTATTAGCAATCATCATGGTATTCGGAATGCTGGTTTGTCTGGGTTACGGTCCGTTGAGCAGTATCTCCATCGGCGGCATGTGCCTTTTGGATTTCTTCGACTTCCTGGCGAACTCGATCATGTTGCCTTTGTGTGCGATAATGACGTGTCTTGTCGTAGGATATGCTATCAAGCCTGAAGTGATAATCGGAGAGGTGGAGAAGGGTGGAGAGACGATCAATGTGAAATATTACTCACTGATGGTCAAGTACATCTGCCCCGTATTGCTCGTACTGATACTGATCGGAAGTCTTACAGGCATAGTGTGACCATATGGATTATTATTGATGATTGCATAATAGCTGATGATGACATCCGAACTAGTTTTCGTAGGACTGGGTCTCAGCGGCACTGACGGAATGACCGTGAAGGCGCTGGAGGCGTTGAAGGAATGTGACAGGATCTATGCTGAATTCTACACATCTATGTTGATCGGCACCGATGTGACGGATATTGAGAAGATCATCGGAAAGAAGATCAGGATCCTGTTCAGAGGACAGGTTGAGGAAGGAGAGGATATCATCAATGACGCCAAGACAATGCGCGTAGGTTTTATCACCGCAGGAGATACGATGGCCGCTACGACACATGTGGACCTGAGGATACAGGCGAAAGACCTCGGCATACCGGTAAGGATATTCCACGGGATATCCATATTCTCCGCATGCCCCACATCTGTGGGATTGCAGCCCTATAAGTTCGGGAGGACTGTGACATTGCCGTTCATTGAGGACGGTTATCAGCCCCAATCACCATATGACAATATATGCGAGAACAAGGAGAGAGGGTTGCATACATTGATTCTTCTCGATATTCATGCCGATGAGATGAGATACATGTCCGGACACGAAGCATTGGAATGGCTGGTGGAAGCGGAGAAGAAGTGGAATAAGGGATTGATCAAAGATGACACTCTCATCGTCGTGGCATCGCAGGTCGGTTCCCCAAGCGAGAAGATAACGGCAGGTTACGTCAAAGATCTTCTGAATACGGATCTCGGAGAACCGTTGTTCTCACTGATACTCCCCGGCAATCTGCATTTTATGGAACAGTATGCTCTCGTATATTTCGCAGGAGCACCGGAAGAGATAATCGAAGATGAGTAGATTTTATATCTCTGTTCAAACTCCGTCTATCTGACCGAACGGACTTATGTGTGCGATATGTGAACACAATGTGTATCGTCCGGCCGACAGAGACTCTAGAACCATATTGGGAACTTGCGGGAGCTTGCGATGTGACATCGTAGCGATGACCGTGAGACAACATAGAGTACGGCAATTACCCTCTGCGTAAGTCAGTGTCCCGAGATCACCGTCATCGGTGCTACCATGAAAGGATGTGTTAGCGCAGAGGGACACTTCTTGTGTCTGATACATCTGATTTTCGTATCTGTCAGCATGCTTGCTGTCGATTACGTTTTATATAAGCCTGTAATAATAGAAGCAGTTAAAATGTCCGGGAAATCAAGGAAAGACGGAAATGAGCAGGAACTCACCCTCGAGGATGAGGCTAAACAGCTCAAGGCCGAGGAATCGGGAGGCAAATCCTCTAAATTCGATTCGATGGTCAACAAAGCATCATCGATGTCGAAGAAGAGGCGCGGTGTCGACCCGATTATCGCGGTCAGCGCAGTCGTTTTCATTCTCGCTTGCTGCATCGTTCTCGGTAACGCTGCATATAATGAGATTGTGAAAACACCTGAACCAGTTGCCGAATACGGTGACACACTGAATGTCGATTACATCGGTTGCTATAACACATACTACGACAAGGAAGGCGGAAATTTCATGGTCTTCGACACTTCATTGAAATCAGTGGATGAGAACGAGAAAGCGACCAAAAGCTGGGAATACAATCCAGCATTCAAATCGCTTGAAGTGAACATCGGATCAGGAAAGATGCTCGCAGCATTCGAGAGCGCATTGATCGGTCACAGGCCCGGAGAAACAGTGAAAGTAGAGATCGATGCCAAAGATGCATACGGATTGATACCTGAGACTGAGATGAGTGAGTACTCGGAGAAGAGTTTCGTCAGTGTAACATCGTATATGACCAAAGAGGACTTTGAGAGCGCATTCAACACGACCGCTACAACAGGTGTGATGACGTTCAAAGAATGTCTTCCTGATACAGGTGACGAGAAGAACAAAGTCACAACACCGTATGGTTTCGCTGCAGAGGCATTCCTCAACGATAACGGTACCGTCACTGTGCAGTACTTCTGCGAAGCAGGGAAGACCTACAAGATGAATGACATGATGAATGTCAAGGTCAATGATGTGGAAGAAGGTGTCATCAGCTACACCTATCAGCCCGTTGATCCCGAGAGCAAGACGATGATCAGGATCTATGAACAGAACGTTCCTGTTTACCGTTGCTACGATGAGGAGAGCGGGGGTTACTTCATAAAGACCTGCGAAGAGAAGGTCGGAGAGAAACTCTACTTCACCATCACACTCCTGAACTACGTCAAGAGTACAAGTTAAACACATTCGGGGGATTGCATCCCCTGATTATTGTGTGCCCAGCATACACACCTGGGATTCTCCCTTCGGGAGGTCCCAGTTCAAATCTTTTTGAAACTTCTTGGAGATGAAAGTTCTTTATGAGCCTGGCAGAGGGAATCATGAATCGGAGGCAAGGGTGTCCGCCGTGA
>JAZRYJ010000023.1:0-3376 GCA_045600635.1 Candidatus Methanarcanum sp. | reverse complement strand
GTTCTCATTATTCCTTTCGTGTTTTCACCTCCTTTTCGAGGAATCAGCAGATACGGACGGACCTTGTGATCCGTCCGATCATTGTTTGATTCACTGCCTCCTCTGAGTGACGATGACGTACACGAAGGCGATGAGTGCGACGATGATCGCTGCGATGCCTATGGCGATGAGCGATGGGTCCACACTGTTATCGGCCGCAGGTTCTGTGGGCGATGCGAGTTCGTATCCGATGCTGACCGCACCGTATATGGTCGTGTTGCCAGTGAGATCGAATGTCGTGCTGTCATTCATGTCTATGTTGCGTGAGACACCGTCGTGGTCCACATACCTCAATGCATCGAGGTTGATGACGAATGCGTAATCTGCGTAATCGTCTCCGAGTTTGAGGAAGAGATCCTTCAGCTTGATCGGTACATCATTGATCTTGAATTCGATGGATCCGCCCATCTCGATGTCCCTGAGGAGCATCTTGAACGACTTCTGTGTGACACCTACGTTCACCTTATCTCCGATCTTGATATCATCCTTGCTGTCGACCGGGTTGTACGGCAATCCGTTGACTGTCACCTTGTACATATTGGCTGAGATGTATTCCGGGATGGCGTTGAAGAATGTGGTAACCGCTCCGACGACCTCCTCGATCTGCCTGACCAATCCTTTCTCGTTACTGAATGTGTTGATAAGGGATTCGATGTTGATGTTCAATCCGTACGTGAGTATCGGCGCTGTCGATTTCGCTTTGTATTGGACACCTGTGATCGGCATTGATAAACTGCTGAGATCGATGGTCGTGTTACCGTCGACGACGAATCTGTCCTTATCGGCTGAGGTGTATATCTTGTATGCTCCTCCGATATAATTGCCGGGGATGTTCATGAAGAATGCCGGACCTATGATGGTGGCGACCCCTACATCAACCGGACTTGAACTTCCGTCTTTGACATCGGGCATGATGACATATGTCATCTGGAATCCGCTGAGTGTGCTTCCGTCGATGGTGTAGATACCGCCGATGGTCTTCTCGTTGGACCTGAGTGCGTTCCCATTGACACATACGTATCCTCCGAAACCTGTTTCATCTTTATTGTATTGTGCAACCTTCTTCACTGCGGACGGTGCATTCTTCTCAGTATCTCCAAGATTCGATTCGAATGTGTATATGCCGTAATCGGTGATGTACACATCTTCAGTTTCGATAGCGACCTTCAAAGTTACACCTTCACCGAATGCTTTTCTAAGACCGTCAGGTATGGCACCTGCGTTGAGAAGTGCAAGTCCTTCGATATCGGTCACATCCTCACAGATAGTACCGATCCTTTCCCAAACTGGGTTGGCAGTGCCATATACTGCATACAATGCCATTGTTACTTTCATTCCGACGATCGGTATTGCACTAACAGCAGTCTTGGCATCGTTCGTACTTCCGGCGACAAAATCCGTTATGTTGAACGAGAGTGGGACATCAGCCTCTTTCACGTAGAGGTTATCGACGAGCCCTGTTGCTGGATCCACTGCTGCTTCTATATTGTCGAATGCGAATGATGATGCCACACCTGACGTCGCCATGACGGTGATGACCTCGTTACCTTTGTATGTGTAATCGAATGAGTACATCCAACCTGTGGCATCGCTGTAATCCCATTTAGCATCTGCAACTTCTTTGTTAGCAACATCACCGTTTATCACGTAATACAACTCACCAAATGAAAGCTCTTCGTTAGTCTCTGGTGTCGTATATTTTAACGGCACGCTTATCTGTCCGAAGAACACCTGACCGCAGAATGTAGTCGATTTCGGCATGACGAATGTCGGAACGACAGTATCCGCATTGACAGTCCCCTCGTACGAAAGACCCTCTGCTTCGCATCCTATCTTGACAGCTGTTCCTTTCGGCACATAGAATGATGCGCCTGCATTTGTGACATAATACGTATCCTCCACTGGTTCTTTTCCTTCATCGAACACAGGGATCAGATCGACTGGCACAAGATCATCAGCTTCGATCTTGAATTCGTACGGTTTTGAGACGTCTGTACTAACGGTCACAAGCGCTTTGTTGTTTGCATCTATGAATACACTCCCTGCTTTGTAAGCTACTTTGCTAAATGTGTATGCTGTGCTGCTCTCCACTGTTATATATCCATCAACAGATTTTACGGTCTCACCGACTTTGATCTTATTTCCGACGAAAAATAATCCGTTCTCTTCATCCTTACATACGCTGATCTGTTTTTCGCTGCTATCCTCGTCTAAATAAGTGAGTGTCGCATCATTTGCACCGATGACGAAATCACCGACGACAGCGGTACCGCTCATCAACGAAGCATTAATCTTCAATTCTGCGTTGTTTGAAAGAGCATATTCTTCTGATACAGTCTTTACACTTATCGTTCCAGTAGCTTTGACATCTTCGATACCGTAAGAAAGATCTCCGAATGTAGCTGTCATCGTTACTGATTTCGACAGACTCTCATCGACCAATTTGAAAGCCGGTTTAGCATACCATTTGTAGACAAGACTGGCATCGACGTCTCCGAATCTGACATCGAGATCCTGAACAGAGCTCTTCTCGTCAAACTCCTTTCCGAACTCACAGATGTTGGAAGTACCGTACACCATGTAATCCTTTGCTTCAACTTTCAGGTCTGTGATGGCTTTTGATGTTGCAACAACTTCACATTCGAATTCTATTCCTACAACATTCGCAGTGATCGTGTATGTTGTTCCCGGTACTCCGCAGAATGTGAAGTATCCGCTCTCGGTAACTACATCGCTCACATCTCCACCTGCGACACTAATGTCAATATCGCTGATCTCAATGACTGTGGATGTTCCTTTAAGGCAGAGATATCCTGAAACAGTCTGTGTTCCCGATATGATATCCACTGTAACATCGCTCTTTACGTTTTTGAGTGTGATCTCAGGCAGATCCATGTTGTATGCGGCATTCTCATATACCTGTCCGTCAGAATCTTTGATGATAAATTTCTCTTTGTCGACGGTTACCTTTAATTCATTCGTGTCGAATTTGACTTTTGCAGGTATGATGGCGACACCGTCCACAGCGATAGCTTTAAGTGAGGCCCCCTCATAAATCGGATCGACACCTGTTCCATTGATAGTCACCTCAGAGTATCCTTTCAATTTCATTCCGTCTGCTGTTTTTACGTTGACTGTGATCACGATATCTGTGGTCACTCCACCATTGCTTGCGGATGCAACAGAGCTGTTATCGGTGAATACACCGACAGCAGGGACTGCTGCAACGAGAAGCATGAGTGCGACCGCGAAGATCGCGAATATTGCTTTAAAGTTGCTTTTCATGATTTCCCTCCTTTGGGACTTCCGCTGACAAGAGATCCTGACGGAGTTATGC
>JAZRYJ010000022.1:0-1079 GCA_045600635.1 Candidatus Methanarcanum sp. | reverse complement strand
GGAAGAACGTGCTGCATCTTTCAGAACCCCTGTTGTTAAAGTATCGGATAGGATCAAGGGAATATTCTCTCCAGTAAAGATATCGCCGTACGATCCCGCCGTAATTCTATACACATCGGGCACGACAGGACAACCGAAAGGATCCGTGATTACTCGTCTTGCCGTCATGAACCTTTCCGAATGGTATTGCGACAACACCGGATTCTCATCCGACGATGTGATGGCATTGCACACGTCATTCACGTTCGATATGCACACCATGGCTCTGTTCCCTGTGTTATTGTATGCATCACATCTTACAATCATACCGGAAGACATCCGTATGAACATGGGCATGTTGGAATCATTCGTTACCGATAACAGAATTACACACATGTTCATAACGACACAGCTTGGGAAATTATACGCTTCTGAGGGCCGTTATGTCAAAGTACTGTATGTCGCCGGAGAAAAACTCGGTGTGTTTGAGAAACCGCCGAAGATCAGGATGTATGACGGATACGGTCCATCTGAGAACCTTGCTCTGTCGACATCGATATCCGTAGAAAGGAGAATCGATCCATCTTCTGTCGGAATACCGAATACTAATATCAAGGCCTACATCCTCGACGGGGAGCGCAGACGTGTACCTTACGGTGCCGTCGGAGAATTGTATCTTTCGGGATATCAGCTCTCATTGGGCTACATCAACCGTCCGGAGATGAATGCGGAAGCATTCTTCGACAATCCCTTCTCCAAGGAGAAGGGATACGAGAGGATGTACGCCACGGGAGATTTCTTCAGATATCTTCCCGACGGAACATTGGGGATCATAGGAAGAAGGGACGGTCAGGTAAAGGTCAGAGGAAACCGTGTTGAGTTGACTGAGGTGGAGGCCTGCATAAGACAGATCACCGGAATCACCGATGTTACCGTACAGGTTATTGTGAACGAATCCAGAGGGAAGGAGCTCTGCGCTTACATAGTTTCGGATTCGCAGATCGATGCACAATCCGTTCAGACGTTCGTCTCCGAAAGGAAACCCCAATACATGGTGCCGTCCTTCGTGATACAATTGGACAGGATTCCGCTGAACGTCA
>JAZRYJ010000021.1:0-7383 GCA_045600635.1 Candidatus Methanarcanum sp. | reverse complement strand
CGTACAGAAGAATGATTCAGCATCACACAGGACAGGTCTGTGATTTCAGGTGTCAATCTCATTGCCGATCGATATGAAATTTCTATGTGTCAGATGTGCGGATTACAAACATTTAATATTAAAATTGCCATGGGTTAGACATGGACAGATTCCTGGAGATCTGCAAAGTGCCGAGATCGACATACAACAATGATAATATTCGCAACCATCTCATTGAATTTGCAAAGAGTCACGGTTTACCATATGAAGTCGACAACGGTGGGAATCTGTGCATCGACCATCCCGGGATGTTCCATACAAAGACGATTCTGCAGGCGCATACGGATATGGTGGCGGTGACAAGAAAAGAATCCCTTCATGATTGGAAGAGAGACCCTCTCATACCATACATCTCCGGCAATATGCTGTATGCGTTGGATACGTCTCTCGGTGCGGATGACGGTGCGGGACTGGCGATCCTGTTGAATATGTTGGAATCGCCTGAATTGAAAGACTTGGGATTCCGCTGCATATTCACTGTTGACGAAGAGGTCGGTGTCATCGGTGCAAAGAATCTTGATCGGAAATGGCTGGACGGATTCCGCTATCTTATCAATGTCGACAGCGAAGCATACGATACTGTTGTTATCGGATGCAACGGGGGTACGGAGATCGTTGCAGAATACACGCCTGAAACAGAGAAAGCGGACGGCGATTGTTATATCATGAAGATCAGCGGACTGAAAGGAGGACATTCTGCGATAGTGATCGAGAAAAATATGCCTTTTATCAATTCGATCAAATTCGCCTTCGGACTCCTTGACATGATCGATGATATCAGGATCTCGGATGTGAACGGAGGGGACTTCCGCAATTCGATTCCCAATTGGACCGAAGTCAGATTCACGGTGCCGTTCGGAACGGATATCGCCGGAATCGAAGAAACATTCAGGAAAAAGATCGATGATGAGATCATCGCTGCCAGTATAGACACAGGGATAAAATTCTGCATAGAAAAAAGCAACACCGATACGACCTGGACACGTAAGTCCACATCCGATTTCATAAACGCTGTATGTTCAACACCCAACGGTCTGATAGAAAAAGAAGAAGGATACATGGTATCCTCCAATCTCGGTATCATACGCTGTGAGAACGGAAAATGTAGCACAAATTTCTATCTGAGGTCTCCGAAGGGATCGGGATTCAATTCCGACAGGATAATTAGCATATATTCTGAAATCGGCTCCGAAACGAAGATCGTCAATAGTTACAACGGATGGAAAGAGAACATGAATTCCGAATTGCTGTCAATAACTGAAAAAATATTTAAGGGACTCACGGGAAAAGAAATGAGAGTCTATGTCACACACGCAGGTCTTGAATGTGCGATATTCAAAGAATTCAACAATGATATCGAACAGATCGCCATCGGTCCCGATATCTACCATGCGCATTCGGTCAACGAGCACATGGATATCAGAACTTATCATTTCATGAAAAGAATGATATCTGAACTGCTGATCGAGATTTCAAAACAAATCGGATAAACGATTATTAATTCTGAATGCATCCCGCACATGATGAGATACGTTGTAGCTATCACAGGTGCATCGGGTTGCATGTACGGCATCCGTCTTCTCCAGGAACTTCCCGGAGAAAAGATGCTTGTGATCAGCAAAATGGCCGAGAATATCATCCCCATGGAAACGAAGTATTCTGTGGAAGATGTCAAAAAGATGGCTGATGTTGTATTCGAAGATGATGATCTCTTCGCTTCGATCTCATCCGGAAGCTACAGATTCGATGCGATGATCGTTGCTCCGTGCAGCGGAACTTCTTTAGGGAAAATTGCGAACGGCCTTGCAGATACGCTCATAACGAGATCCGCAGCTGTCGCGTTGAAGGAATCCAGGAAACTGATCCTGATAACAAGGGAAACTCCAAAAAGTGCGATATTTCTTGAGAATGAACTCAAACTCGCAAGATCAGGTGCCTGCATACTTGATGCGAATCCCGGATTCTATTCGCAGCCGAAGAATGTCGATGACATCTACAACTTTATAGTCGGAAGATGTCTTGATCAGCTTAACATCGACCACAAATTATACAGAAAATGGGAATGAATCGGAGTCCCGATTCATTCCAGATAGATTCCCGGTTTTCCGGGTGTTGCCACCTTGGCCTTACCCTGCGGATCGTACAATCCTTCCTCGTCCGAATTGTGAATCTCGACAGGATATCCGATCTCTTTCGACATGAAATCCGCTGCGGACAACAGATGTGCTGTCTCATCGATCTCAACGATCGCCGACAGTCTGTCCACAGGAAGTCTCATGAATTCCTGCGCCGTCTTCCTGGCAAGATCAGAGACTGCTTTTCCTTTGGTCCTGAGATTCTCATCGGCCATGCATGTCTTCGTGAGTGTCGGGATGTCCAATTTTCCGTCCTTATGAAGTGCGACAGCCTTGTTGAACACATCGACCTTCCACTCTGTTGCGGTGTAGATTATGATCCTCTTCGGTGACATCCCTGTCACTTTGATGATCTCCGTGACATCCGAGATGACATTCTTCACAAGATCCTCGCTGTATTCCGATGCGTATGAACGTTTGCTGTCATCGACATCCGGAAGCTGTGCTTCGGAAACCATCCCTTCGAACCCGAATCCCTCCCAGATCTCCTCCGCGATATGCGGTGTGATCGGCATAAGTGTGGTTATCCAGATCTTTGCAGCCTCCCTGACGGCATCGGCATTGTCCCCGCCTCTTCTGAGATACCATTTGAAATCATTGAACATCTCGAAATACACGGTGGATGCCATGGCCCTGATGTCATATCCGTCCATCGCATCCCTTATCGTTGAGATGTGAGTGTTGAATCTGGACAGCAGCCAATCATCTATAGGTGCTTCATTCTTATTCTTGATCTGAATGAGATCATCGGCGAATGAGACTATCTTGTCCACTCTCTGTTTGTATGTGAACACATTCTCCTCATCCCATTCCACATCCGCGAACGGGGATGCTGCATGAGCGTAGAACAACCTCATGCCGTCCACACCCAGTTTCTCGATCGCTCCCGGGATCGGCTGTGCCCCTCCCTTCGATTTCGATATCTTCGCACCTACGACCTTGTTGTCCTTGTTGACCTGTTTCTTTCCAGTGACGTACCAGTTGACCATGATGCCTTTCGGCCACATGTTCTCCGGGAGGACACAGACATGGTTGAACAGGAATGCGGGGAAGTGCACAGTCATATGCTCTTTTCCTCCGAGATTAAGATCCAGCGGATACCAGTATCTCACATCGGACCTGATCTCATCGATAAGATCCTTCTGTATCCCCGTTGATCTCGAAACATTCCCGGATTCTCCCTTTCCGAGGAACACATAATCGAAGAATTCCTCATTCATCTGTTCCGGCTTGAGTCTGCCGTCATTCGTGTAAAGTGATATCAGGTAGTATATCGGATACAATGTCGAGTCTGAAATCGCTTCGATGATCCATTTCTCATCAAACGGGAATTTAGTACCCAGCCAATTCCCAAGACGGGCGCATGCTCTCTCTCTGAACCAGTCAAGGACCCCGTGGACATTCGTGTAATACTCCTGAGGTTCGATATGCATCGACTTGCAGTGCTCCTTGGTCCTCTCAGTGAGATCCTTATCACCGTAATTGATGAACCATTGGTCGTCGATCTTCCTTATCAGGACCTTCTTTCCGCATCTGCATACTACCTCTTCCGTGAGATCGTAGAACACGTCGGCCTCGTTGGCTGCGATCATGATCTCCTTCATCCTGTCCTTGGCCTCTTCCACACGGAGTCCTGCGATCTGTCCGCAGTTGCTCTTCATCTTACCCATGTGGTACCCGTCCTTGTAGACCTGTTTCTTGGCATCCACCAACTTCGGATCGCCCGGTGCTGTTATCCCCATGGATTGGATTATGGACTGTGCCGGGAATTCGCCGTATCCTTTGATCTCGATGATAGATACAGGCACGACGGAATCGATGAGTTCCTGTGAAAGACCGTATTTCGTCCTCATCTCAGGATCCTTCTTCACCGCTTCCAACGATATCCAATCATCAGGGGCGTCAGAAGGACATGAGGTCACCAATCCTGTACCTACATTCGGATTGCAGAATGTCGCAGGGAAGACAGGTATCTCCTTGTGCAGTGCCGGTGCGGTGCACATCCATCCGATCATATCTTTTCCGGATATGTCGCCGATCTTCTCCACTCCTTCTTTCTGGTACTGGAGTTTCTCGAATGCCTGCGGGGATACGATCCACATCTCACCCTTGTGCCTCACTCTGACGTAATCCACTTCCGGATTCACCCAGAAACAGACCTGTCCGTATATGGTCTCAGGCCTCAATGTTGCAGCGACGAGATATTCATCACCGTGTTTGAATTTCAGAAGCACGTATTCCTGTGTCTCTGCGTTCCCGCCTTTGGATATATCAGTCTCAGATGCGTCCACGGCGACCGGTCCGCATGATATGCATGACGGTGCGTAATACGGCTTCTGGATCAGCAATCCGTTCTCCTTCAGTTTGCGGAACTGCCATTGTATGAATCTGCCGTAATCAGGGTAAAGTGTACAGGTGAATCTCCTCCAGTCCGCAAGGAATCCGAATCTTCTCCAATACTCGTTCACGTACACGTCATTGAAGAATTCCACAACGGACATCGGTTCAGTGAGTTCCTTGATCTTATCATCAGGACATCCATTACGTTTGAGATAGTCGATCATATCCGGATTGGCGTTCTTGATCTTCGAGGCGAGACTTATGGATCCGTTTCCGGTGGCATGTGTACCTACAGGGAATAATACATTGTATCCCGTCATACGCTTGTATCTTCCGATCGCATCAGCGTATGAGAATCCCCTCATGTGTCCTACATGGAGATATCCTGTCACACCGGGATATGCGAATATGACCATAAATTTCGGTCTCTTCTCATCCCTTTTGGCCTGATTGATTCCTGCATCGGCCCATTTCTTCTGCCATTTCTTCTCTATCTCACCGTAATCAGATATCATATGTACACCTTTGATACCAGTTGCCTCATTGAGGGTTCATCTTATATACGTTATTGTTTTTGTCTATTATATAAAGAAAAGAAAGAAAGATGCTCCGATGATGTATCTTTCTCTTCGGTAATACAATGTAATAAATTGTAATACCTTTTATATACTATGAAGTTGTACATAGTCTTACAGCTTGAAGGGAAATGCACTTACAAAGCTAAGAAGGCACGAAAATGGACGACGGAAAAATCATCTCAATGAGAATGGATGCCAAAGACATCCAGACAATCGATGATTTCTTACAGGATCATCCTGAATTAGGTGGCCGTTCGTTGTTCATCAGAACTGCGATCCGTGAATACATCGATAGGGATGCCGGTGTATTACACACACAAAAGAACGAAGTTGCTGTCCGTCTTGCCAACGCAGAGATGGATACGATCGATTCAATGGTAGAAGATGGGATCTACCTCGACAGATCGGATGCAATCAGAAGCATGGTCCGCGAGAGTATCGTTGACAAAGAAGTCATCGAACAGCTGGCCAAGAGCAAGTACGGAGCAGCTTCGACTCAATCAAGATAAATGGATAGATGCGACATCGGATGGGGAAACAGGCAGATCCGAAAGGATAGACCTGCCTTTTTGATGTCAAAACCTTAATGGTCGGAAAGGAGGATGGGACTTCTGGACCGAGAGGGACGGATGCCTTCGCCGACCGTTAAGACACTTATGAACAAAGGAGCGGGGAAGATGAAGGATCTCGAAGCAAGAACGGCGGTCGTCGGAGTAGGCGGTGCCGGATGCAATGTTATCAGCGATATATTCTGGAACAGCCCCGCTTTCTATACGATAGCCATCAGCACTGATAAGAAAGCCATTGATGACGTTGATGCGGACAAGAAGATCTTCATCTGCAAGGCCGTCACACACGGCGAAGGTACTGACGGTGACAGTATGCTCGGCAAGAAATGCGCTCAGATGCACATCGATGAGATCAGGGAAGCACTCACAGGATATGATGTCATTTACATCGTGGCAGGATTGGGTGGCGGAACAGGTACCGGTGCTGCACCGATCGTGGCCGAGATAGCACAGAGTCTCAACAAGATCGTTCTTTCGATAATGATCGACCCGTTCTCATTCGAGACCGCACGTCTGAATGTCGCCAAGGACGGACTGCAGAAAATGAGGTCTGTGTGCAGGATGACTACAGTCATCGAGAACGACAAGATATTGGAGATGCTTCCCGATGCAACAATGGAAGATGCCTTCCATGCAGTGAATGCGAGCATCTCAAGATACATAACGAAACAGAATGCCAGGATCACATCGTCATTCAGACAGCAGATAAAGAACATCGGAACATATGTGGAAGATGATTCCGCAGTACCTGCCAATGATATAATCGGCAATCTTGTCACAAATTAAGTTTCTCTTCCCAGCAGGGGTTTGCAGACCCCTGTTGTTTTATTCTTTTCAGATATTTCATCCATGAAACAGTTTTATTCTGATAATAAACGAGCGATTTCTTTTTTAAGAACAGGATAGTCCTCAACAATCATTGACCACACATATGATGTTACTACTTTGCCGTAATTATGCGCTACAAGATCTCTGAATCTACATACTGAACGCCAATCTACGTTAGAACTGTGAACCATGAGGTATTCATCTATTCTTTTCACATTCTCTCCTATCTGCATCAGAATAAAGATGCATGCACTATGAAATGTTACACTTTCATTGAATGTCTCTTCATCATTTTCAAATTCTGATAATACCGAATCCAAATCTGCACAGTAATTTGATATTGTTGTCAAAATATCTTTTATGTCAGCACAATTACCCATGAATAAGCACCTTGTCTCTATTCATAGCGTTTAAAAATCCTTTTTCTGTGATTATCCTTTCTTCAATGATATCCACACTGTTGCCCAATGCATCCTCCAGATCATTCATGAATGCAAATAACTCCATTATGTTGTGAATTGAACCTGGTTCGATAATGAAATCGTAATCGCTATCTTCTGCATTATCTCCTCTTGCTCTCGATCCAAAAAGATATACGCGTTCTACACCGTATTTCTCTGCAATAGGGGAAACTATCTCTGATATCTCGGCAATACTGCGATTCATCATTACGATATTGCTGATTGTTGTTATATTAATGTTGGTTCAAAAAATTCAGTACAACATTGAGCAGGGGTTTGCAGACCCCTGCTGTTTGTGTGCCCAGCATACACACCTGGGATTCTCCCTTCGGGAGGTCCCAGTTCAAATCTTTTTGAAACTTCTTGGAGATGAAAGTTCTTTATGAGCCTGGCAGAGGGAATCATGAATCGGAGGCAAGGGTGTCCGCCGTGA
>JAZRYJ010000020.1:0-8159 GCA_045600635.1 Candidatus Methanarcanum sp. | reverse complement strand
TTATTACATTAAAATGGGAGCTTACAGCCCAAATAATTGCCTAATATCGTCTGTATTTACATAGCTATCGCTCAAAATAGTATTGAAATCGCATTGATTTGTGCCGTTTTCGTCGGCTTCGACACGACCTTTCCGGATCGGACGGTCATCTTATTTTCCGTTCATTCATATGCATGAAGAGCCCCTTGTCCGCTCCGACCTCCCCTTGATACTAAGCCATCTTTTGACCGTTCGGTCATCGCCTGCGGCGATGACGATACAAATTGAATTCGACTCTTTTTCTCTCCGGGATGTCCGCATCCGGCTGTCCGCGATACGTTCATTCTTCTTCAGGAATCTCCTCCATCATCGCTTCGGCCAGCTGTGCTGATAGATTCAATCTCGTCTCATCATCTGTGTACGGTCTGTCATTCTTCAATACAGACCATACAACAGTCAGAAGTTTTCTCGCACATGCGATCTGTGTCTCTCTGTGAGCTTTTCCATTCGATCTCAGTCTTTCCCACATCCTCTTGACAACGGAATCCTCTACAGTGTGGATGTGGACGAATGCCGCCTGTGCCAACAGGCGGCGTGTCTCCTCATCACCTCTGTGTGTCGTCGCACAGTTGTGCGACACATCAGCGGATTCCCTCACCTTGGGAACTATCCCGAAATACGCTGTGAACGCATCCCTGCTTGTGAATCTGTCTATGTCCATTATCATCGATGTGAGATATGCTGCTGAAACACTTCCGAATCCGGGAATCGATTTGATCAGCACGTACATCCTGATGTTCTTGAACATGTGTTCGATCAGTTTTCCTTCTTCCAGATTCCTTCCCTTTATCGCAGCTGCTTCCGACGTCATCATCAAAAGACACGGGTCCTTTGTCATTCTGAGCTCATTCATCGCTTTCATACAGAATATGTCGCTGTATTCTCTGGTCAGTTTGATCCCGTGAAGAAGAAGGTGCGCCCTTGCCCTTCTCTTCAATTCACCCAGGTGCACCTTCTCCCTGAATAATGTCCTGCAGATCTCTCTTCTAATCATCCATTCCTTCGGAGGCATGGCACATACGGCGAACTCCCGTTCGCCGTGAAGATAACGTCTCATATATCCTGCCAACTCGACAGAATCGTTCTTGTCCGTCTTCTTCACGGATTTCGTTATCCTGTACAGATCCTGTGCCTGTGCAACGATCACATGGATCCCGAGATGTGTGAGCACCCAGTATGTCTCATATGTCTTCGTGGAATTCTCTATCAGGACATACGAGTCATGGCCGCTGAGCGATTTAGCGATGGCGGCCATGTTCTCAGGTCCTGAAGGTTGTTTATGATGCTTCTGATTGAATTCCGCCAGGAATTCGTTCTCTTTTTCGCTCGGTTCTCTGTTGCCTGCGTAGACTGCGAAACAGACTGCGCTCTTGGCATGGAGATCCATTCCGATTGCTATTTTCATTTTCGTTCTCCTGCCGAACAAATCAGAACAGAACGAAAATGTCATTAATCCGAAGGATAATCGGAAACATGCTCGCATTGTTCATGTTGTTTGGCGATAATTTGAACATACGAGCTCTCATTTTAAATGGGCGGTCTTCTGGATTAATGTAAAATTTTTATATTCAAAGAAATGGAATATGTTTGATTCAGGGCGGAAGAATCTGAGTGATCGAACTCAGAATTTTCCAACCACTGCTTTTATACGCCTGACGCCTGCGGCTGAACTTTCTTCTTTCAGAATTTTGAATCCTTCAAGTTCTCCTGTGTGCGTCACATGCGGTCCACCGCACAATTCACTCGATATGTCTCCTATGATGTACACTTTGACGACATCGCCGTATTTGTTATCGAAAACACCGATTGCGCCGGATGCTTTTGCTTCATCCTTAGGCATCTCTTTGCACACGACAGGAATATCTTTTTTGATTGCATCATTGACGAAATCAGAGATCTTTTGCAATTCTTCAGGAGTAAGTTTTCTGTCCAGGTTGAAATCGAATCTCAATCTTTCTGCAGTGATGTTGCTTCCTTTCTGTCTGATGTTCGGATCAATGAGCGTTCTGAGGGCGGCATTGAGCAGATGTGTAGCAGTATGAAGTTTAGTTGTTTCTTCACCATGATCGGCCAGACCTCCTTTGAACGTTTGATTGGTATCCATTCTGGATTTGTCCTGATGAACTTTGAATCTTTCTTCGAAATTCTTCATATCCACAGTCAATCCTTTCTCATTCGCCAATTCTGCAGTCAATTCAACAGGGAATCCGTATGTGTCGAATAATCTGAAGACCAATTCACCTTTCATAACTTTGCTGTCACCGTTTTCAATGAGCATTTCATCGAATTTTCTCAATCCTTTTGTCAGGGTCTTCTGGAATTTTTCCTCTTCCGCTGTCAACGCAGCATAGATCGAATCCTTATTCTTCACCAGTTCAGGATAGGATTCTCCGAATTCTGAAACAACAACCTCGGCTATCTTTTGCATGAACAATCCATCATATCCGAGTTTGCTCATATTCCTGGATGCCCTTCTGATCAATCTTCTGAGAATATATCCCTGACCGATCTTTGCGGGGACGACACCGTCGGCAAGGATGAAAGTGGCTGCTCTTATGTGATCGGCAACAATCCTGAAATCCCTGATATATGGCTTTTCATATTGTTTTCCGCAGATATCCGATATTTTGGATATTATCGGTTTGAATATGGTCGATTCGTATACTGAAGGGACGTTCTGAAGGATACGGCACACCCTTTCCAGACCCATACCTGTATCGACATTCTTCTGCGCCAACGGTGTGTATTTGCCGTCTTTGTCCTTATTGTATTGCATGAAGACATTATTCCATATCTCAGTGTATTTTCCGCAATGACATGACGGTCCGCAATTAGGGCCGCATTTGGGTTGACCGTTATCATAAAAGATCTCAGTGTCAGGTCCGCATGGTCCGGTTACACCTGCCGGCCCCCACCAGTTGTCCGCTCTTCCGTAGAAGAATATCTGTTCATCGGTGATTCCGTGTGATTTCCACAGTTCTGCGGTCTCAGTGTCTTTCGGGATGCCCTCCTCGCCTGCGAATGCGGTGACTGCAAGCTGTTCTTTCTTGAAACCGAGTACTTTTGTAAGGAAATCATAGCTGAATTCTATCGATTCTTTCTTGAAATAATCTCCGAGTGACCAGTTGCCGAGCATTTCAAAGAATGTGAGGTGACTTGCATCTCCTACATCGTCTATGTCTCCGGTCCTGATGCATTTCTGATAATCACAGAGTCTTTTTCCCATAGGGTGCTTCTCGCCGAGGAGATATGGCACCAACGGGTGCATACCGGCAGTAGTGAACAAAACTGTCGGATCGTTCTCTGGGATCAATGAGGCTGAGCTGATGTGAGCATGGTCTCTCTCTTCGAAGAATTTTACAAATGCATCTCTGAGTTCTTGGGCATCCATATATCAATCACCGATGCCACGTGATTATAGTTCATACATAAAAGGATTAGATACGGAATGCGCGCAGTGCAGATGTTTTCACATCGTCTTTCGATATAACAACGTTTATTTTATGACTTTCCAGCCTGCTCCTGGGATACGGGCCGATCTCTTTCACGATGACGCAGTCGCAATCTGAAAGGACATTCACCATCTTATCGATGTGTTCTGAGTGAGTTTTTCCGATAATCTGATAATCATCATCAATTTCAATAACCGTGACTAATTTCACAGTTTTTCCGTCTGTAGTGTATATTTCGAATCTTTTTGCATTTCCGAAACCGGAATCGACAATCTCGCCAGAGGATGTGGCGACAGCAATTTTTCTTATGTCTGAATCATTTTCTCTTATGTGGACATTAATCCTATTTGTATCAGATTTCTGGCAACATGGTTTCATTCTTATGAATTCCTGTGACCTGTCATCTCCCAGCAATCCGATTGCATCCGCTCTGCATTGTCTGCAGTGGCGCATCATCTTCACATCATTTGAACATAGATCGAGCAGTCTTTTCCTCGATTCAGGAGTCGGAGGTGATAATTTTTCGAATTTGGTACCTTCCACCGGGATCAGCGGAAGGATATTCACGATGTAGACACCCATATCTTTGACTTTTTTCACCAAATCCGGTATATGATCCTCATTAATTCCAGGGATCAGAACGACATTGATTTTCACTGCCATGCCGAGTTCTACACATTTTTTTATGCCTTCAAGTTGATTTTTGAGCAATATCTCTGCTGCTTCCTTTCCCTTGTATTGTTTTCCGTTCCAGATAACAGAATCATAGATCTTTTCGGTGACATCGGTGTCGATACCGTTCATCGTGACGGTGACGAATCTCACACCAGCATCGTATAATGAATCAGCATACTTCGGAAGCATGAGCCCGTTGGTGGAGATGCACAATGTCATGTCAGGGAACTCTTTCCTCACAAGCTTGATGGTCTCCAGAGATTCATCGTTGGCAAGTGTGTCACCCGGGCCGGCAATAGCTATGACTTTGAGTTCAGGGATCTTATCTTTCACAATGCGGATCTTTTCTATCGCGTCGACAGGAGCAAGGACTTCACTGGTAACACCGGGTCTGGATTCGTTGCTGCAATCGTATTTTCTGTTGCAGTAGTTGCATTTTATGTTGCACAACGGTGCGACAGGCAGATGCATTCTTGCGAACCTCTTATGAGCTTCCTCATTGTAGCACGGATGTGTCTTCAACGATTCGATGACGTCTTTGCTGAGTTGCATGTATTATATAGAATAGAACAATGATTATTTAGAACAGTTGAAATTTTCATCCAGGATACGGTACGATGACTGATGGTTTTGACATAAATAAGATGATCACGAGCATGAATGATCATATACCGACGTCAAGGCGTACACTGTTGGATCTTTTGGATTCGGATGGCACATCATATAAGACCAGGAATGGGAACATATGTGACATTGACAGAAAGGAGATCGAATATCTTTCTTCGATATGTACGGAATTGGAAAAGATGAGATTGAATCTGCCGATTTTTGTGACAACAGACACATCTGGAGAAGGTATGGCGTGGAAAGTCGATGGTGTTGTAGAATCGAAGGTTATCGCAAAGATATTGAACAAGCCGCAGTTCCGTGAAGATTCGGTAAGATTCTATCATCCGGATTATGTAAAATTGCTTCATACTCTCCCTACATCCACAGTGGTTTTATATCTGCCATAGGTAAACGTTTGTCATCCCCTAATGTATATATATGACCTGAATATAGTGGGGTATGCGCGATGAAACCCATCGTGTGCTCGTTAATCGAGTAAGATCACCGTTAGCGGAGAAGTATTATATACCAAACCGTTAATCTGGAATTTCACCGACAGGCCATCAGGCTTGTTGGATTTGCAATTTCAATGTGAAAAACATGCACCCGACGAGAGGTCCTCGCTCGGGGAAGAGGCATAGGGCTCCGTATTGGAGGAGATGAGAACGGATCAAGCCCGATGATTGCCGATCATACGCAACCTGGACGTGTGCTAGATCATACGCCAGCGGCGATGCTACGCCGCATGGGGGATGGTTCGGCTAGAGCGCTGAAGAAGGTCGTGTCAAGCTGCGATATGCGTCGGGTAGGTGCATGAAGCCTATGATCCGACGATTACCTAATGGGACTTCCTATTCTTCGGAATAATCAGTAATGATTGGGAACGCGGGGGATTGAAGCATCTTAGTACCCGCAGGAAAAGAAATCAACAGAGATACCGTTATTAAAGGCGATCGAACGCGGTATAGGACAAACTGAATCCCCATATGAAAGTATGGGGAGATGTGGTGTTTTGGACTTATTTACTCCTTTAGCTTCAAGATTCAAAGTGTGCTGGAAAGCACTGCCATAGAGGGTGATAGCCCCTTAGAAGAAGTGAAGTATGGAGATTTTTGAGTATCCAGAGTAACGTGTGTCGGATATCACGCGTGAATTCGGGAGGCATTCACTTCCAATCCTAAATACGTCTCTAGTCCGATAGTGCAGTAGTAGCGCGAGTGAAAACTGAAAAGTACCCTTAACGGGAGGTTAAAAGACCTGAAACCATGCGGTTAAAGATTTATATAGCATCAAAGGGAAGAAACCAGTAATGGTGGACCAGTGTTATATTGTTCGTTTCGAAAAACGAACCATGGAGTTCCAATCATTGGCGAGGTTAAGTACTGAAGTACGAAGCCGAAGGGAAACCGATAGTCCGCAGTTTTTAACGAGGGACATCGTGTGCTCGCGAGGAGTCAATGGTGTGGATACCCGAAGCCGGTCGATCTATGCCTGAGCAGGTTGAAGCCTCTCGAAGGGGAGGTGGAGGACCGAACCAGTTCTGATGTGCAAATCGTTTGGATGACTTGGGTGTAGGGGTGAAAGGCCAATCTAGGCCGGGAATAGCTGGTTCCCCCTGAAACTATTCGCAGATAGACCTCGGTCGAGGCAGAATGTGAGGTAGAGCACCGATTGGGGATTTAGGGGAGGAAACTCCTCGGTCCCTTGTCAAACTCCGAACTTGTGTTCGCTGTAGACACCGGGTGTGAGGCCATCCGGGGTAAGCTTGATGGCCATAAGGGAAACAACCCAGACTAAAGTTAAGGTCCCTAAATTTCGGTTAAGTGTAATACGAAATGGCGTCGGCAGTCTAAAACAACCGGGAGGTGGGCTTAGAAGCAGCCATCCTTCAAAGATAGCGTAACAGCTCACCGGTCGAGATTGTGGGCCCAGAAAATGGACGGGGCTAAGCCGAGTACCGATACTTTAGAAAACAGCAATGTTATTTGGTAAGGGGGCGTGGTGCATGGGCGGAAGTGGGGTCGTGAGATCCTGTGGACCGTGTACCAACGAGGATCATGGTGAGAGTAGCAGCAAAGTACAGTGAGAATCTGTACCGCCGCAGGGGCAAGGGTTCCTTGGCAATGTTCGTCAGCCAAGGGTTAGTCGATCCTAAGGTAGTCCTTAATCGAGACTATCGAATGGGAAACAGGTTAATATTCCTGTACTAGTAATTTCTTTGTCCATATTTTGACAGATTGGGGTAGTTAATGTGTAGCAGTCACTACATTGAAGCACCGAAGTCTCTGAAGAACCGTCATGGTGAGAAGGAGATGAATGTGTGATCAGGGGAGCGTAGGCTCTCTTTTACCGATCCCTAGTTTCCGTGAAAAGGAATATGGAGTCAACTTTATTAATCGTACCAAGAACCGACACAGGTGTCCCTAGGTGAGTAGCCTAAGGCGTGTTAGCATAATCGAGGCGAGGGAACTCGGCAAATTAGCCCTGTAACTTCGGGATAAAGGGTGCCAGTAATGAGAGTTACTGGTCGCAGTGACAAGAGAACACCGACTGTTTAGTAAAAACATAGGTCTCAGCTAGTCCGAAAGGATGTGTATTGGGGCCGAAGCCTGCCCAGTGTCGGCATCTGAAATCCGGTTTCAACCGGTCGAAGGACCGATAAACGGCGGGGGTAACTATGACCCTCTTAAGGTAGCGTAATACCTTGTCGCTTAATTGGCGACTTGCATGAAGGCTCAACGAGTGTTCTACTGTCCCCGCCTCGACGCTAGTGAAAACAATCAATCTGGTGCACAATCCAGATCATTCCATCTGAAAGCGAAGACCCCATGGAGTTTCACTGCAACCTGTTGTTGTTGTAGGAGATGGTATGTGTAGGGTAGACGGGAGACGTTACCCAGGAAGGAGCGCTAGCTTCTCTCCGAGTCGACGATGAAACACCGTCCTTATCACTTCTTACGACTCACCCTTTCGAGGGGACAGCTATAGGCGGGCAGTTCGGGTGGGGCGCCACGCCCTCAAAAAGATAACAAGGGCGCCCAAAGGTTAGCTCAGTTAGGTCAGAAATCTAACGAAGAATGTAAAGGTAAAAGCTAGCTTGACTCGGATCCAGACAATAGGGATCGGAGATAGGAAACTATGGCTTAGCGAACCAATCAGCCTCCCAAGTGGGGGCGATTGATGTCAGAAAAATTACCCTGGGGATAATTGAGTTGTCACGGGCAAGAGTTCATATCGACCCCGTGGCTTGCTACTTCGCTGTCGGCTCTCCCTATCCTGGTGGTGCAGCAGCTGCCAAGGGTGGGGTTGTTCGCCCATTAAAAGGGATCGTGAGCTGGGTTTAAAACGTCGCGAGACAGTTTTGTTGCTTTTTGATGGAATTGT
>JAZRYJ010000019.1:0-1426 GCA_045600635.1 Candidatus Methanarcanum sp. | reverse complement strand
GGTTTCACACATTAAAAGTGGTCTCTTGATCCCTCATCGATAAATGATGAGAAATAGCTATCGCTGATACGATAGCTATTTCGAATCTCACAGAGCACATCTGCAATCGGTCAAGTGGAATGCCATTTTCACTAACCCGCGGTCCATGCCGCACAACGATATCGACCTTGGTCCGATGAGTCCTGCCTGAGTTTGTTAGACGCAGTCTAAGCCGCAAAACCTTTCCGTGGTCTCGTCTCTTCGGACCTCCCAATCCTTCCGATTGCTTCGGGCCTGTGGCCCCCGTGGGATCCCTATCGGGATCGGATTGAGCGGGATTCAGTTACGCAGGTTCATGGCTTGCGGGTTGTAATATTCCCTCTTGGTAAGCATTGCCCAGATTATGCAGGTAAGCTTCCTCATGGCTGCCGTCACTGCCTTCCAGTGTGGCATAGACTCAGATTTTTTCTTGTAGAACCGCGCAAGATCGGATGACGGACACCACACACTGTGGTTTACAATTGCATTCGCGAGATACTTCCTGATGAGCGGGTCTCCTTCTTTCGTTATCGCCCCGATCTTCGTCTTCTTGTGAGCCGATTCCTTGTGTGGTACGGCCAATCCGAAGAACGCTACCAAAGACTCAGGTGTCTCGAATCTGTAAATGCCGTCTATGCCGGTGACTACCGTCACCGCCGTCAGGGCGGATATGCCCTTGATGGACATCAGCAGTTTGGCGTCCTCCGATTCCCTGGCGAATTCTCTGATCGTATCATTCGCTTCTTTGATCTGAGCCATCGCATTCGACATCGTATTGACCATTATCGTCAATGCTGGGTCATGCATATCCAACAAATATTGGCGATATTTCATCCCCATGATATCCTTGAATCTGGGGTGCGGAGGTATGTTGTGAAGATTCATGTATTCCCCTATGCGGAGATACATCTCATCACGAATGTTGGAACAAACGTTGCATACCCTCACCACGGCCTTCATCCTCATGTTCTCATCTGAAGAGATGTGAGTGCGTCTTATGAATCTCCTTCCAGACCACATATCCTTGCATAGAAGTGCCAGTTTGTATGCATCTATGCGGTCTGTCTTGAAGTTAGAATTCACAATCTCCCCGAGAGCACCATGTCCGGTGTGTGCAACATTTACCGCATAACCGTTCTTGTAGAGGTAGTGATAAGCAAAATGTGCACGAGTCAGATTCTCGAATACGATCAGGCAGTCATCTGGAGGATGTCTGCTCATGAAATGATCCAATCCTTTCTCACTTGTCTCTACATCGATCATCTCATCGATGACTTTCTCATTTTCATCCAAAACACATACTGTGAAGATGCGTTTATGTAAATCTATGCCAATAAATTCCATGGTCTCTTGCCTCTTGACGCTTCAAATCAATGAAGCAAGAGACCACTTTTAATGAAGTCGTTTG
>JAZRYJ010000018.1:0-5847 GCA_045600635.1 Candidatus Methanarcanum sp. | reverse complement strand
TGACGTTCTTTTCACATATTCCAAGGCCTACGCAGTAATGATGGAATCTGGAACCATAGACTATGAGATTCCCTCCAAACTTGAAAAGTTAGACAAGGCCCTCTGTCTCAACATATTCCCTATTTTGCGGAGTTAAGGTTAATAATGTTGCAAGTACTGTTAATTCATTATGCAGCAGAGGCATGTTATCATAATAGCAGTCGCTGTGGTCGCAATCTTGGCCATAGCAGGTGTATCTGCTTTCTTTATGACCAACAATGCTCCGCAGGAATCGACGGAGGCCCTCTACATCGGAAACGTCATCACGATGGATGAGGAGAATCCGACTGCCGAGGCTTTCTTGGTCAAGGATGGCAAAATTACGTATATCGGTTCTGAAGAGGAAGCCAGAAAGCTTTGTAGCCCGAACACAGAAATCAAGAATTTCGGTTCTAAATACATTTACCCGGGTATGATAGATGTGCACAGTCACATCGGTCTTCTCTCTACGATGATGGGTGGCGGAGCGTTATTCCAGCAGCCCAACGAGACATACGAGCAGACCGTGGAAAGAATGACGAAATACATCAAGGAGAATCAGGACGACAGGGAAATCTACAAGGCGTACTGTTTTACTCCTGATCCCAAACGCGGACCGCCCACCCACAATCTTTTGAACGCCATCGAGATTGACGGTAAAAAATTCGATAAACCGATCGTTATCGTGGATGTCAGCGGACATCAGAGCTGGATGAACCAGGTTGCGATGGACAAGTTCGGCGTGAACAAGAAGATGGTGGAGAAGTACGGCAGGGATGTAGTCCCATGTGATGAGAATGGCGATCCTATCGGCTGTGTGAAGGAAACTCCACACTTCACAATCATGGGTTCAATCCCTGTCGATTTGAATGAGGCAAAGGAGATGTTTCTGGATATCCAGACAGTGCACCTCGCTGACGGTTATTCCATGATCGGAGACTGTGGATTAAAAGAGGGTGCCAATCAGATGGTAACGGCCATGGCACAGCTTGCTGAGGAGGGTAAGCTGAAGCTGAAAATCCGTGCATACTATGAGATCATGGAGAGCTGTGAGAAACCGTTGGAGGAAGTCGACCGTGTCATCGAATTCGCCAAGAAGTACAATTACGACACTTTCAAGATAGTCGGCATCAAGATCTTCCTGGACGGTGTCAACGAAGGAATGACCAGCTGGACGCTGGAACCTTATGTGGGTTACCAATTCGAGGGTAAGCCGTATGACGGTTTCAAGCGTTGGAATTACGACCGTATCGATGAGCTTGCGAAGATTATCGAAAAGGCGAACGAAAACGGCCTCTCCGTAGAGTTACACGCAATCGGTTCTGGTGCTGCCCGCTACGCCCTGGATGCGATAGAGCTAGCACAGGAGGGATGTGACAATCCCGATTTCAGGAATGCTGTCTCACACCTGTACTATGTAGACAAGGAGGACATCCCGCGTTTTGCCGAACTGAATGTTTCACCGGTCACTGCGCCACAATGGTACGTTTTCACGAATGAGACGGCGATAAACGCAGAGAAGCTGATCTACGGCGATCCGGAAAAGGATAAGGTGGAGAGAAAAGGATATCTGGACATCGGCCCTCTGCAATCTCATCTGGATGCCGGTTCGAACATGGCGTTCCACTCGGACGGTCAACCTGGTACCAGTGCAGCCCGTATAATATTCACTGCGGTCAATAAGTACGACCCGAGCGTGGATCCGAAAATGGCGCTGAGGAATATCGAAGAGCGCATCTCCGCATATGATGCCGTAAAATGTTTGACTGTCAATTCCGCCTATGTCCTGAATGAGGAAGAGAACGTCGGTATGTTGAAAGTCGGCATGCAGGCTGATTTCGTTGTGTACGATATCAATCTCACCGATGATGAGGCAATGAAAGACCCCAAGGCCTGTGGGTACTTCCCAGTGCATTCCTACATAAACGGTAAGGAGATCATTCTGAAGCAAACCGCTTGAAAGCACGAAGGTATCCCGACATAATGTTGATGTTACCAGACATAACTGTCGGTCGGGATACCTTTCAAACCGATTAAGATTCAAAAAAGCAAATTGATCAGTGTTAGGGCAACAGAACCGATACAATCTATACAGTTACATAACATATCATACAGCGATGCAGTGATGCTGACTGTTATTTTTTCCACCATTTGTTCACAAATGTCGATTTTATCAGATGTATTAGAGTATTTGTATCATCGTTAATGAATAATTATAGACAATTGTCTAATAAATATGCAAATATCAAGATGAATGTTCACAAAATACACAATATATATAATCAAGATGGTATCAGGTAAGCATATGAAGAGCAGATTCGAAGCCGTCGAAAAGGCATTTGCCCATGAACCGAAATATCCGACAGCACCTGCGAAATTGACATCCGAATATTACGGATGCAAAGTATTCGACAGACCTGCGATGAGGAAGTACCTGCCGCCTGAGACCAGGAAGATGATCTACGATATCATCGATGAGAGAATGGTCATGAACAAGGAAGTGGCAGAGCATGTCGCGGACGGTATGAAGCAATGGGCGTTGGATATGGGTGCGACACATTACACCCACTGGTTCCACCCATTGACCGGAGGTGTGGCCGAGAAGCACGATTCATTCGCCACACCGTACAAACACGGCGAATCCATAGAGGAATTCAACGGCAGTGTTCTTGCACAGCAGGAGCCTGATGCATCATCCTTCCCGAACGGGGGGTTGAGGAACACATTCGAAGCACGCGGTTATACAGCATGGGATCCGTCCTCACCTGCCTTCATAATGATGGACACTCTGTATATCCCGACGGTATTCGTATCATATACAGGCGAAGCTCTGGATTATAAGACGCCGCTGCTGAAATCACTGGCAGCGATCGACAGATCGGCGACAGATGTCGCCAGATATTTCGATGACAAGATATCCTATGTCAACGCATATCTAGGATGGGAGCAGGAGTATTTCCTAGTGGACAAGGAATTGTATGAATTGCGTCCGGATCTCATAATGACAGAGCGTACGCTCATGGGTCACAGTTCACCTAAGAGTCAGCAACTTGACGATCACTATTTCGGAGCGATACCGCAGAGAGTATTGGCATTCATGCAGGAACTGGAGTTCGAAGCATACAAACTCGGCATACCGGTCAAGACAAGGCATAACGAGGCAGCACCCAACCAGTTCGAATTGGCACCTGTATACGAACAGATGAACAGAGCCGTCGACCATAACCTGCTGATCATGGGGCTCATGAGGAACATAGCAGAGAAGCATGGATTCAAAGTACTGCTTCATGAAAAGCCGTTCAAAGGCGTCAACGGATCCGGTAAGCATTGCAACTGGTCGCTTGCCACAGATACAGGAGTGAACCTGTTCGCTCCAGGAAAGACAGCGGAGGAGAACCTCAGATTCATGACATTCATGTCAGTGACACTGATGGCCGTCTACAAGTACAACTCACTGCTGAAAGCATCCATCGCTACAGCGTCCAACGCGTACAGATTGGGTTCCAGCGAAGCACCGCCGGCGATAATATCCACATTCCTGGGGTCCCAGGTGACATCAGCATTCGATAAACTGCTGAAGGACAAGGACATCACCGAACTGAAAGGGAAGCAGGGATACAAGATAGGCGTTCCGCAGATCCCCGAGCTGTTGATCGACAACACCGACAGGAACAGGACATCGCCATTCGCATTCACCGGTAACAGATTCGAATTCAGGGCCGTAGGAGCGTCAGCTAACTGTGCATCTGCGATGTACGCACTTAACACAGTGGTTGCATATCAGCTCACGGAATTCAAGACGACAGTGGACACGCTGATCAAAGAAGGCGCTGATAAGGAACAGGCCATAGTCAAGACGGTACGTGATTACTACAGGAAATGCAGAAAGATATGCTTCGACGGCAACGGATATTCCGAGGAATGGAAAGCTGAGGCTGAGAAGCGCGGTCTGGATTGTGAGACATCAGTCCCGTTGATCTATGACAGTTTCCTGTCGAAATCCACAAGGAAGGCATTCAAAGAGATGAATGTCATGACCGATGTGGAATTGGAAGCGAGGACGGATGTCCACTGGGAGACATACTGTAAGAAAGTGGAGATCGAGGCCAGGACGATCAGTGATCTGTCACAGAACCACATCGTGCCTGTGGCAACGAAGTATCAGTCCCAATTGCTGTACAACGTGTCGAAGATGTCCGAACTGTTCGACAAGAAGAAGTTCGAAGAGCTGTCAGCATGTCAGAAGGATGTCATAGAGGAGATATCGAAGCATATCAGTGAGATCAGACAGATGTCATACATGCTCGATGATGAGTGTGACAAACTTGCTTCAGTGGAACCGATACGTGAAAAAGCCATAGGGTTCCATGATGCAGTGGTGCCGCTGATAGACGGCATAAGGGAGCACATCGATGCGTTGGAGATGATAGTCGACGATGAGATGTGGCCGATGCCGAAATATCGTGAACTTCTGTTCGTAAGATGAGATGATGTACATCCACATCATATGAACACCCAGTATCTGCAGGCATACGTTAAAATTTCACAGATGAATCTTTGTCGCAGAGTGTTGATCTATGAATAAAGATCTGATAAGAACGATAGCGGTAGCAGTGGTCGTTGCTGTAGCAGCATCAGCGCTGACATCAGTCATCATGGTAAATGCGATAGACCATCCATCCGATAACAAAGATGATTTCGATGCCGACCAATACTATCAGAGAATCAAAGAATATGCTGATGATATCAGAAAAATAACAGATTTCAGACCTGATGTTGCAATAGTCTTGGGTACTGGCATGGGAGATTTTGTGGAAGATATCGATGTGGTGGCAACGATACCATACAGTTCGCTCAATGGTTTTCCGGTGTCAACCGCACCTACACATACAGGTAATTTCGTATTGGGAACAGTTGACAACGTCAAAGTCATAGTGATGCAGGGAAGGATCCACTACTATGAGGGATATCCGATGACGGAGGTCGTTCTCCCGATGCGCGTGATGCATGAGTTGGGTGCAGAAACCGTGATCATCACGAACGCGACAGCATCTTTCGGCGGACCTATATCACCTGGGGATTTCGTTGCAGTGAATGACCACATCATGATGGCGCCGTCACCGTTCATTGGAGAGAACACATCCGAATTAGGACCGAGATTCCCAAGCAGCTATTACATCTATGATAGGGAACTGATCGACATCGCAAAATCAGTTACTGAGAATTTGTTTGAATCAGGCATTCCGGTGAGGATGCATGAAGGAGTATACCTTCAGGTGACAGGTCCCCAATATGAGTCGCATGCAGAAGCCAGGATGTATGCTGGTTTCGGTGCATCGACCATCGGAATGAGTTCAGCCTGTGAATCTCTTGTTGCCAGCCAGATGGGGATGAAGGTATGCAACATCAATGCCGTCACGAATATTGCGGGGACTTCGATAACCGGAGAGGAGGTCGACAAGACGATGAGAGAGATGATCCCTAAGCTGACAATGATCCTTCACGGAATGTTGAAAGAGATCTCTGAGATGAATCAGGAATGATTCATCTTCAAACTTTTCTCTCATATTCAGAACAATCTGATTATTATTGTTCATTCAGGGTTGTACCATATCATCTCATACAATCCGGGACCCTATCCATCGAATCGAAGAATGCGGATGCGAATAACGGCATATGGATCGTTCCTTTATAAACAATCCCGCTGAAAACCCACAGCCTCGTGCTGTGGGATGAAAGCGGTCAAGGGGTCCCTTTCTTTTTCTGCATCTCTATGTATCTTTCTACAGTCTCTTGCGATATTTGACCGACAGAACCGTAATAACACCC
>JAZRYJ010000017.1:0-3613 GCA_045600635.1 Candidatus Methanarcanum sp. | reverse complement strand
GTTTCAACAGCAAACACTGTCTTGATACTCGGAATGGACCTGCGCCTGATCTTGTATCTGTCTGAAGTAACCTGTTTTAGGAGGATCGGCAGCTGTTCCTCACGGAAACTGATGGTCCATTTGTGCCAGGTGAGATACTGGTGGAGCCATTTGGTGGAAACTCCACGGAATTTGTGCATGAAGTTCTTGAGGATCGAGTGATAGTTATCGATATGGGGGAGTTTGTGCTCGGAATCATCGAAAATGTTGTGACATGCCACATCGATCTCCCTGAGGGTAGAGCGATATGATTTTGCCTGTCTGTGGATACGATGGCGCCTGAACATATCCTTTCTCCCAAGACCTGCTTGGCAGCGGCCTTGGTCAACTGACCGCGACATGCAACATCGAAGAATACATCTCCGGAGTCTGACGCACCGCAAAGAACACAGATGTGTTCTTTGCCGATTCCTTTTTTGCCGAGTTTACCGCCGTGTTTATGGGCCGGACGTGGAAGGATCGTTGTTGAATTCTTGTGATTCCCCTTGAAGGATTCGCGAAAGAAGGTCTCATCGAGTTCCACTCCGGAGCCCGGGTTTATCTCGAAGGAGGGAAGGTGAGAATGGATCAGCTCCAGGATGCATCTTCTCATGTAGAGAGAAGTCTTGAGGCCCACTTCACATTTCTCTGCACTTTTACGAAGACTCAGCCCGTCCACGAAGCATTCGCAGTACTTTTTCCATACTTCGATATCGAGTTTGCTGAGGGATAGCAGGTTGGCGTGTGAGGCTGCTGTATAGATCATGCCGCAGGACATGCATTTGTAGCGTTGCCTGCGGTTCTTATCGAAGCCGTATTTGCTGTATTCCTCCTGTCCGCAGCGCGGACAGGTACAGTTATCCAGGGAGGCCTGCATCATCAGCATGTACTGCCTGTCGAGAACCGCCTGGAGTTTACGGATCATCATCTCACGATCCGCCAATCCCATATTGGAAAGCGATTCTTCCACACCGGTCTCTAAATCGGTTCTCACCTGACTGACTTCCATAGAGAGTGATGTACGTGGCAGTATTTGGGCACCAGCATGTTATATCTGCCTTCAACTCCCTGGGGCTACACAGCGAAATGCTTTGAAAGCGAGGGGCAAACTGGAGCGTGTTGGCAAAGCCCTCCCCTAATCCTGCAATGGTAAGGTGGTCTGGTATCAGACAAATACGCATTCAAACTTATGAACATGATACAAAAATTGGTAAAAACAGGCCCTCGAAGAAATATGGTGTTTGTTCCTAATCTCCCTGGTCACAATCCTACGTGGCAATAGAGGAAGAAGTTGCAAAACAAAATGCACTCATTCATCAGATTATTATATCTTTTTGGCATATCGGAAACCATGGATGATTCGAACATTATCTCTAACGCTGTCGCCTCCTTGGAGATGGAGAATCTTCATCCTTCCGCTTTCGACAGGGAGATTGCGGTAAGATTGATCAGAGGCGAGATCGGGATAAACACAGCCATCGACACACTGATCAACCGGTACAAGGTCGAATCATGAATGACGAACCCTACTATGACTTCAACGATTCCACATACTGTTACGAAGGAACTGACGTTCTCCGTAACAGACTGAACATACGTGATGCAGAGAGACTCTCGGAAGCAGAGACCAGTTTTACGCTCATGAGGATGATGGAACTCGACAAGAACCCAGTAAATGGGAAATTCAACATCGATCATCTCAAAGAAATCCACAGAAGACTGTTCTCGGACATTTATGACTGGGCCGGAGAGTTCCGCACGGTGGAAATCTCGAAGGGCATCCCGTTCTGCATGTGCGCCAACATCCAGGGGTGTCTCGAGAAGCTTCTGTCAGAACTAAGGGCCGAAAACTACCTCCGGGATATCGATGACAGGGAAACCATGGTCAAAAGACTTGCATACTACCTGGCGGAACTCAACGTAATCCATCCGTTCAGAGAGGGCAACGGCCGCGCACAGCGCAAATTCATAGAACAGATTGCCAGAGAAGCAGGATTCGAACTCAATCTCGATGGTATCAATTCCGAAGAAATGGCATATGCCGGAAAAGAATCCATGATATGCGATTACGAACCCATGGAAGCCATAATCAGGAAATCCCTGAGTTACACCATGAAGGATGTCATGGACTACGCTTACGGAAAAAAGACCTCGGGCGCAGTGTCCTGGGAAGGGCATGCTAGGGCCATCATGGGCGAACAAATCGAAAGACAATCCAAGAGCGTGTTCAATATCCCACTGGAAAAAATTCGGGAACAGAGAGGTTTCAAAACACCGGATTTCATCAATGCCGATTGCGGAGTATGCGTAGAGGTATTTTCAGGCACATCTAGAGGGCGTGTGACCGATGTCATATCGGGAATCCCGATGGTTACTGTACGCAAAAACACGGCCCTCAACCATCTTATTACAGCCTTGCGTCATGCCAAGGGGAAGTTCAACGATGAATCAGAAGAGTATTTACGTTCAGCGTATCATGTAAATGGAAGATTGTACAAAATAGCCATGTGCTCCATGGACTTCACCGATTACATACAGGTCTCCTGTGAGGCAATTATAGACAAAATGAAGACCGTCAACATATACGATTATGGTGTCGATGCGTTCGTGGTGTATTTCCTCCCTGCCGGCCTGTCGGATCAGATTTACGGTGGAGACACATTAGTGTTCCATGAGAACGAAATAGATACCACAGTTTTCAAAAACGGGACGGAATTCATCCGGAACCATTAATGTGCCAGAGTTATAGTTTGACTATCGATCCGTCTAGGTATCCCTCTTGCACCGAAGATATTTGTCTGAAGTGCAGTGGTAGCTAAACGGATATTCCTAAACATCCATGAACTACGGTCATCACCTCTAACGTTTTCACACGACATGATAATATAAAAAGTCTCAATGCACAAATGAGTGGTAAGGGTCTGAGAAAAGCAAATGTACCCATAATCGATTACTCATCCAACCATGGATGAAATTGAACGTGAATGGTATCGCAAAACCCTTGGACTTACCAAAGGTTGGGAAGTTACCGATGTTCAACATCACCTGACACCCCTGGAAGTACAGATATCCGTAGAATATGTTGGGGAGTTGTCCTGTCCGGTCTGTGGAACTCTGGGAAAAAGGTATGATATCAAACGTAGGTCCTGGCAGGACCTGGATCATGGTATATCGAAGTGTATTGTTTATGCGATGGTACCTCGCATAAGATGTCTGGTTTGCGGAGTGCACGAAGTGGGTGTACCTTGGGGCGGGAAGTTCACCAGACTATCGCTCCATCTTGAAGGGAGGATATTCAGGGACCTCATGACCGGGACTCTGAAAGATGTGGCAGATCGATACACTGTTCATGAACATACTGTCCGAAAGATCCTTGTGGGATATTCGCACATGATGATGTGCGAACTGGACCTTCCATCACTCAGATTCCTGGCTTTTGACGAAACCTCCTCGAGGAAAGGACATGACTATATCTCGACCGCAATCGATATGGATAGCGGTGCAGTGGTATTCTCGACCCCTGGGAAGGACTCATCCACATTGCATGAATGCGCGTACTGGATCGAGATGCACAGAGGTTCCAGAAAGAACATCC
>JAZRYJ010000016.1:0-1296 GCA_045600635.1 Candidatus Methanarcanum sp. | reverse complement strand
CAACAGTAGTACTAACAAGGATAAATCAGCAACGCTCGACAAAGGTTCCCCCAAATCGAAAACACAGTGTAATCGCAATAAAAAGACAAATTCCAAAGGAGAACCTTATGACAAGAGAAAGGGAAGCTATACCGAGTGTGGCTCAGCATACAGGGAATTGAGCGTTACGCTCAATTCCTGGCTCACGCGGGAAAGGTGTGATCTCGAGTTGGAGATCCTGAATGAGAATAAGATCGGACGGAGATACCAGTATCCTCCCTCCTTGATCCAGTATTTGCTGTTGTTGAAAGAAAATTCTAACTTTTCCTACCGCAGGATTGTTGACGATCACGTCGTCCAGATGGATAAATTGAATCTTCCGATACCCACTTTTTCCACCTTGCATCAATCGGAAGCCAAGTTCTTTGCATCCTCATATGGCTGGGACATTATCGATCGTGCAACCGATATTATGAAAAATCGGGGAATCGACGAATTCGATCCGAGAATGCTGATCCCCACAGGGGTTTGTCCGGAGTATTCCGCCCCTCAGAAGATACCTACCTGTCAGAAAGATGTTGAGGAGCAGCAAGAAAAGGATAGAAAAGCAGAGAATTACCGTAAACAGATGGAGGTGAATGTTCTGTGTTCTCCCGTTGAAGACGGAACCAACCACCTTGCAGCGCTAGATGGTTCGGGAGAAGGAACTTCGGGTGCTGGCATATACATCGAGAAAATCTGGAACCAATGCAATCGCAACTTCATCAAGCAGCATGTCATGATCGACGTGGATACTCAGGAACCGTTGGCATTCGCCATCACATTCGAAAAACCCGGTGATTCCTCCATGATGATCCCATTTCTTGAAGGCTGCCAAAGATCCGGGCTGAAAATATCCGGCCTTCTGGCAGACAGTGCGTATGACTCGATTGCAAACTGGAAATCCGCTGGCGAGAAAAACATAAGGTTTGTCCCGAACCTGAAATCCGGATTCGGTTTGAAAAACGATCTTCCCGAACGTAATTCCCAGCTCCTCGAGGAAAAGGAACTCGGTAAAACCGAGTTCCATGTCGAAACAGGATACAACAAAAGATGGCTCGTAGAGGCATTTTTCTCGTTCGAGAAGAAGTTGTTCGGTGAGAGGGTGAGATCAAAAAGGTTCTACAGGATGGTTATGACCATGAGTCGCAGAATAGTCCTGTGTTCCCTGTACAAGCGTGCATATGCTAAAGCAAGAGGGTACAAATCGGGAAATAGACAAATGGCTAGTAAGGGGGTGGCCGCTTAACCCCTTTTCCGAATTGTCACACACAGTCG
>JAZRYJ010000015.1:0-32555 GCA_045600635.1 Candidatus Methanarcanum sp. | reverse complement strand
TCTGTGCGGTTCATGTATCGCAGAGATAAAGGACATCTCAAGGGAGATCAAGGTATTGCTGAAATGTCTGGCCTACAACATCGATTGTCTATTCCGTTTGAGATTGGATAGATGGTTCATCGGAGGGTTTCAATGAGACTCTTTTATACTAACCTTTTATATGCTAGTAATTTTATAGAATTACCAGTGATCAACAATGGTTACTGTAGAAAACAGAAGGTATGAGTGGATTGTACCGCTCATAGTGGGAATCGTCCTCATCGCAATGGGTGCAATAGCTCTTGTGAAGAAGAATGAGGCACTTGATATATTCATATACATATCGGGAATTCTTGCTATCATAGCAGGTATAATCTATGTATTGTTAGCGTTGAAAGAAAAGCACATCCCTACAATCATAATAGGCGCAGTGTTGATTGTGATCGGTATCATATTCGTTACACTGACAGCAATCATGGGCGACATCTGGATGATCCTCTTGGCAGTCATCCTGATCATCGGCGGACTTGCTATTGCGCTTGGCGGATTCAATGATGCAACAGGTTCAAAATGGTCAAAAATCATTGCACTTGTTGCAGGTATCGTTGTTCTTGCGGCAGGAGTGTTCATTCTTGCACAGTACATCATGAACGACGGTGATGTGAAGAAGGTCAAAGATATCGTCTTCATCATCCTCGGTGTTCTTTTCTTGATCTCAGGAATATTCCAGATCGGGAACGCATTCGTTCTCCTGAACAACGGAAAGAAAGCAGCATAAAACAGAAAGGGGAAACAATCCCCTTTCAACTTTGATTCAGTTCCATTATCTCAGGGATGTTGTATTCATCGCTCATGACGATCACGTAACCTTTGGATCTCAGATTGTTCGCGATAGCATTCCTTTGTTCCAGATCGTTGATTTCACAGTAGACATAGACCCTGCTCTCATTCGGTTTGATGTATGTAGACATCTTGTTGGTCTGAATCGTACGGATGACGCCACCGGATTTTGTGATTTCTTCCATGAATTTTTCAAGACTCCCTGGTCCGTCTTTGATGATTGCGTCTATCTCGATCCTCCTGTGTCTTGCGATGAGACCTCTTTCGATGAGATTCCCTATCAGACTGAAATCGATGTTGCCACCACTCAGTACACAGACAACTTTCTTTCCTTTGACATCTATTCTGTTGTTGATCACGGCTGCCACCGATGAAGCACCCGCTGATTCAACGACTTCCTTACTACGTTCCATCAGAAGGAGAATGGTGTCTGCGATCTCATCGTCGGATACGGTCACCACACCGTCAACATATTTGTTGATGAGCTCCACAGTGATATCTCCCGGATTCTTCACAGCGATACCGTCAGCGATGGTGTTCGTTGATTCTGTTGTTATCTTTTTCTTTTTGGCGAAGCTCTGCGCGATAGCATCAGCACCCTCTGCCTGTACACCGTAGACCTTTACTTTCGGGTTGATGTGTTTGATCGCACATGCCAGCCCTGACAGTAATCCTCCTCCGCCTGCCGGTGCCACAACGATATCAACATCAGGTAAATCATCCATTATGTCCAGGCCCAAAGTACCTTGTCCGATGATGACATCGATGTCATCATACGGGTGAATGAATTCAGCGCCTTCCTTTTCACAGATCTCACATGCTTTGGCATAGGCATCGTCGTAGCATGTGCCGGACAGAACGACTTCAGCACCATACCCCCTCGTTGCTTCGACTTTAGCTAAAGGAGCTGTGATAGGCATGACGATTGTGGATTTCAATCCGAATTTGGTTGCTGCGCAAGCTACACCCTGTGCATGATTCCCCGCGGATGATGCAACGACAGGACATTTCTTTCCGGATTCGATCATCTTGGCGATCTTATTGCTCGCACCGCGTATCTTGAACGATCCGGTTTTCTGTTGATTTTCACATTTGAGAAACACATCTCCGCCCGACATGGATGAGAAGAGATTGGATCTTTCAATCTGTGTGTGATGCAGCACACCTTTCAAGCGTCCCTGTGCTTTTCTGAGTTCCTCTAATGAGATATCCACTGTCATAATGACATGAACGGTATGTGTTGTATTTAATTTAGGACAAATAATCAATGTGAAGTAACATTCGACATTGACATATTCAGTGGCATGCGTGAGTTCTTAATAGGCGATTGCGATAATGCCACGTGGAATCCGCAGAACAGACTCAGACAAAGAAGGAGAATCATTTTCTCAGAGCAATGTGCGCAGTGTTCGTCATATGCGTTGTTCTGGTCCACTATTGGCCCAAGATTGATATTTGCGGTTATGATCTGATAGGGATGATACAGGCTGTCGGAAGATTCGCCATGCCTGTGTTCTTCATGATATCCGGATACTTCCTATTCTCTGAGGACGGACATTCGGAAAAATGTCTGAAGAAGAAGACAATACGCTTTTTGATCCTGATCATATACATGAAGCTGTTCTTCCTTATCATAGATGTTCTCCTTGCAGCATTCGGTTTCAGATCCTGGGACGGAATGCTGTATGAATTCATCGTGTTCGGTGATGCCACTGCACACATCTGGTTCATAGTCGTTTTATTCATCATATATCTTATACATTGGGCCATGTATGTGAAGAAGATCGATTTCAAATGGCTTCTTCCGATAAGTATCGCACTTTTAGTGTTGGATTTCGTAGTATGTGAGATAATTCCTGCATGTGGCATGTATACGATCATGGGTCTGAAGACAGGAGATGTCAGTGCCGGAACGTACACGGTCATAGGTTTCTTCTTCTTCCAGGCAGGATACTATATGCATAAGTACAAAGGAAAGCTGGATGAGAAGTTCTCCAACGGCATGCTCATCATCATCATGATTCTCAGCTTCACTCTGCATATGGTTGAGACCATGTGGCTGCTGAACACCGGAATCTATGACGGAACTGCAGCATACGGGCCGAATATCACAATAGGGATCATAATCTTCTCATTATCCCTGTTCCTGGCGACGTTCAGATTGAAAGAGAATCAGTTTAGGTTGAGAGGATTGGAGTGGCTTGGGAAGAATGTGATGGTCTGGATGTATGTCTATGCATCGCTCGGATCGTATCCTCTCAAATTGACGATATGGTATCATTTTGAAGATAATTTCATGATATACAACGTATTGGGTCCGATAATAGCGGTGATAATCGACATCGTAGCAGCATTGGTGATGTATTGGCTGCTCAATCAGATATTCCACAAGAACGGGAAGAAGACAGCACCCTCGGTGTGATCATTTCCATCTTTTGAGGGTTGGGAACAATTTCATACAATGTTCCCTCATCTCATCATTTGTCATGCCGGCCTGTGCACCGTATTGCGAACATTTCTCTATGTATGCATTCATATCGATTTTGTCGATGAATTCACCATCTATGTAACAATATCTGCAATAGTCCTGATTGACCGAACCGTCCTTTTCTGTACCCAACTGGCTGTTGTCCGAAATCGGCATTCCGCAACTTTGACAGATCTTGTACATTCATTCACCTTATGCTGAGATGTCATACAGTCCTTTTGATACTTTGTATTCGTTTACAAATTTTAGCATCTGGATTTCATTGTAAGTGATGATATTCAGGAACACAATGTGAACGTCAGTAGAAATTCTGAGTAGCCCAACATAATTATGAAACACTGGCACATTAAATTAATACACATTGTGACAATGATTACATCAATTTAAATCCATTACAATGGATTTATTTTTAAAATTGATAATAAATCCATTATAACATAATTAATAAATAATCATCTGTTCATATGTCCTTTATGGCAGGAGAAGTCATTCGTGAAGATTATCTGCGGATTCTGAAAAGATACAAGGACGTAGATCTCATCAAAGTAATCACAGGAATGAGAAGAACTGGCAAATCTACGTTGATGAGACAATATATTTCACATCTTGTCCATGACGGCATACCTCGTAGCAATATCATCTACATCGATATGGATTCGATGCAGAATTTCAAATTAAGGGATGGTATGTTATTCTACTCCTTTGTCATTTCCAAAAAGGAAAAAGGAAGATTATATCTGTTGATTGATGAAGTACAGAATATAGAGGGTTGGGAGCGCATACTCGAATCGTTGAGAAATGATATTGACTGCGATATCTATATCACAGGTTCGAATGCATATATGCTTTCATCTGAAATATCCACCCTTCTTACCGGGAGAAGTGTGACTATTGCCATTATGCCTTTATCATTGAAAGAAATGTGCATCCTTCATGATGAGAAGGACCCTAAACTTGCTTTTCTCAAGTATATGCGTCATGGCGGACTTCCGATATTCAGGTCTGAATATTCGGATGAAATGATTTTTCAGATTACAAATGAACTCAAATCAGATATCATTATAAAAGACATATGCAACAGAAAGCCAGGAACAGATCCGATTAAAATCCGCAAGGTGATCGACTATCTGTATTCAGAAGTGGGGAATCCGATTTCTGTTACAAGGATGTCCAATATCATAAAAATAAGTGCGACAACCATCAGTGAGTATATTCAGTTGATAACAGATTCTATGCTGTTCATAAAAGTTGAAAGATATAATTTAAAGGGACACAACGTCCTTTCTCAGGAGCCTAAATATTACTGTACAGACACAGGTATGAGATATTCACAGCCTATTGCATCAGAAAGAGATTTCGGAAAGACATTGGAGAACATAGTGTTCCTCGAACTTATTAGGAGAGGATACAGAGTGTACGTCGGAAGAACGGGTCTGAATGATGACAAGAGCGATGCACATTTGGAAATAGATTTCATTGTTATGAAAAAAGATACACTGGATTACTACCAAGTTACAGAGAGTTTGAATGATCCATCTGTAAGAGAAAGAGAATTCAGACCTTTAAGATCAATTACAGGAAGAGGTGAAAGATATGTTCTGACGTTCGACGATATACCAGTTAATAGGAGCCGTGATGCGATTACGATGAATATCGTCGACTTCCTTATGGAGGAAGCGGGCGGTAGGTCGTCTACAGAGGAAGAATCCTATGAGTTTGCGTATATGATGCTGTCAGATTACATAGACGTGTGCAGAAATATTTCTAACACAGTTCTTACACGCGACAACTTTGATGAATTATCCACCAATCTTCAGAGTAGATTTTTCAACCTACAATCATATTTCAGAAAACCGGAATTGATTGGCGACGAGTTTATTCAAGAACAACTTTCTAAGATTAGAGCAAATAATGTAAGGATCTTCAATGCCATGGTCGCATGTGTCAATGCCAATCGGGAACCTAAATACAAACCTGTAATGTATGAGCAGATGGAGGAGCTTTCACAGATCTATGATAATATTAGCAGGCATTCGGTGCATTCTGTTTACTAGGACACAAAGGAGAATCAGTTTTGAATATCATACAGTCCTTTTGACACTTTGTATCCGTTCACAGGTATCCATATGAGCGAACAGGATACGTTTATCGGTTCAACAAGTTCGAATTTAAGTGTAAGCGAACATACTGCGAATATGATCGCTATGACCAATGTGAATGCCAGATATGGGATTCTTCTGTTATTCAGATCGTTAACGAATCCTATTGCGATTGCAAGACATGCGAATATGCTCATGCAGATTGTGATGGTGTTGTGAGCATCATACGTCCTTAATGTGAAAACTCCGATAAGAGCGAGGAACAGACCGCTCAATGCCAATGACATGCCCCCGATTCTGCACTTATCCTTACCGTAATGGAACCACAGATATCCATGTATGACGGCCAGCAGTCCGCTTATGATACATGCAGCGTTGAAGAAGAATGCGCTGATCGGATTATCCGATATTCCGAGATCGGACATTGACATCTCTCCGAAATGCCAATTGCCGTCAGTAATTGCGGATATCGCCCAGAACAAGAAGTATACCACAGTGGATGTCAGGGCAATCCAGAAGCATTTCGATCTTGTGATGCCGATTTTCTCCAAACACATTATGTCGTTATCTGCGGGATTGTTAAAAACATTTCAGTTGATCGGAGGCTTACCCATGAAACCGAAGAAATAGAATCCCATGGCACGTTTTCTGTGTTGCTGTTCCTCGGCCTCTTTTCTTTTTTCCTCATCAGTCATATGTTTTCTGTCTTCTGCATATTTTTTATTGGTTCTGATGCAGGCCCAAAAAAGGCCTATCAGCAATAATGCACAGATCACAGGTATGATGAAACTGAATTCCGACATTACGAAGAGATTTTCTTGTTTGGTATTTTAATAATTCTTTAAAACAGGACATCTGCGACAAATATCAACAAATACACGTTATGTATCACCTGATTATGGCTAACATCGACCCATCAACAGTAAAGGCATGTGAGGCATATCGTTTGAACGGTCATTGTAAAATGAACAATCTCATCTGCGAAGAAGGTGACTGCAGACATTGCAACTTCGTTGTGGACGGTTCATTGATGATCGTACTTGATATGCTCCAGCATGAACTCGATCATATCAGAGCACGTTTAGGTGACACTGATTGCGGATGCGGCTGCGGTGAAGACTGCGGCTGCCACTAAACAGATTATCTGAGACGAACAGTTTCCAGATTCATCGGAGCTTTCGTCTCGATCCTATATTTCTGATACAGTGATGATGCGAAATCGATACACTTGCGGTCCTCACCGTGTCCGACTATGATCTTGGACGGTTTCGGATCCATCTTTGCGATATAGTTCATTAGCTGTTTGCGATCGGAGTGACCCGAGAATCCGTCGATAGTCTCGATATTCATCGTGATATCGATGTGAATTTCTTTTCCTTTCATATTCAGCGTTATATCCTTTCTTCCTCTTTGGATCGTACGTCCGAGCGAGTTCTCCGACTGATATCCTACGAACAACAGCCAGTTGTCCTCATTGTCAGCCCATTCCCTGAAGTATTCCATTACAGGTCCGCCGGTCATCATACCGCTTGTTGCGAGAACGATGCACGGATCCGGGGAATGTGTGATCTCTTCTCTCATATCAGCGGTCTCGACACGCTTGAAGATCGGATTGAGGAAGGGATTCTCGTTCTGCTGGAAGATCTGTGTCTTCAATGAACTGTTGAGATATTCAGGATATGCTGTGTGGATGGCGGTAGCTTCCCAGATCATTCCGTCGAGATATACAGGGATTTTCGGGATCCTGCCTGTGCGCATTGCTTCCTCGATAACGAGCATGACTTCCTGCGATCTTCCGACCGCAAAGACAGGGATCAGTACTTTTCCGCCGTTCTCCGTAGCACGCTGGAGGAGTTCTGCCATTTCTCCGGATGCATCCATACGGCTGGGCTGCATATCATTGTGTCCGCCGTACGTAGATTCTATGACCAATGATTCCAAACGGATGAATCTGTTATTGGCCTGGTTGAAAAGCCAGGATTTCTCATATTTCGTATCTCCGCTGAACGCTACGTTGTGGAATCCGTTCCCGATATTGAAGTGTGCGATGGATGAACCGAGGATGTGTCCAGCATTGTAGAACGTGAGTCTGACATCCGGTGTGATGTCGGTGGTCTTCTCATATCCGATCGGGATGACGTGTAACACCTCATTCCTGACATCGGATGCTTCATACGGTGCTTTCTTCGCTTCACCGTAGTTTAATTTGATACCATCTAACTGAAGAAGGGTCATGAGGTCCCTGGTTGGCGGCGTACAATAGATCGGTCCGTCATATCCGTATTTGAACAGCACAGGTAAGAGACCGCAGTGATCCATGTGAGCGTGTGTTATCACAACAGCATCCAATTCCTGGATGTTCTTGAATTCCGGAACTGCGAAATACGGCGATGCATCGCTCGATGGATCCAATCCGCAGTCGATGAGGATCTTGCTGTCCTTTGTCATCAGCAATGAAGCTGATCTGCCTACTTGTCTGAACCCTCCTAAGGTGGTGATTCTGACGAATTGATCATCGCTTTCGATTACAGGTCTTGCGATCCTTCTTCCGATCTTCTTGAGGATCTCTGATCTTTCGTCACGACTGTATCTCAGATATCCGCGCACATCGTTGATCGTTTTAGATGGGATCGGCGGTGAACGGACAGGTGAAACGTTCCAACCGGTATCCTTCTTCATGTCATTCAACAACTGTCCGCCTTTTCCGATGATCGCACCAGGATTCTTCGCTTCGACCGTCACGACTCCTGTGTCGTAATCGAAGAACAATCCTGTGATCTCAGCCTCTTCCGGCGACATTTTCCTTATCTTTTCTTCAACATCATCAGAATTGGCCAAAGTTTTTGGATCGGGCCTGATATCGAATCTCTTTCTGAGAGTGGACGCCAACATCTTCGTGATATTGGAGTTCTCTGAGAACTTCTCGAAATCCTTTGAATAGATAACTATCAAAGGACCTTCGAATTCGATCGCAGTGATGTCGATGTCTGAGGGAACAATCCTTTTGATCTCTTCCCTCAAGTTGTCGAATAACCTGTCAGCATTCATATTGTTACCAACTATGTCGTGTAAATGTGAGAATGGGTTTGAAAAATGAGTTTGAGAAGAACTCGGAACGTCTACCTTACGGGATAATTGTAACCGAGTTCTGCGGTACGGGCTTTTATGTCATCTTTGGAAATCCATCTGTACCCGTCCTTGTCTATGACAGCTATGAGCATTCCGTCACCGGATGCAGAGTCCCTGCTCACTGCTGAGTGGAGTGCTGTGATTACGAGATCCCTCGCATCCTCGAAGTTCATGTCCTCCTTGAATTTCGTCTCGAGCGCTCCGAGTGCGAATACTGAACCTGAACCTACTGATGCGTAGTTATCCTCGATATATCCGCCTGCACCGTCGATGGTGTAGATGTGTCCTCCGGTCTTGTCGAATCCGCCGATGATGTGTCCGACATAGAATCCGTTGCGGATGATGTTGGCCACAAGTGTTGCTGCAGCATTAACTGACATTGGGCCGCCCTTTCTCATGGAGTAGAGTGCTACTTCGCTCTGAACGTATCTGATCATAAGCTGTGCGTCTCCGACGACACCGGCTATTGTCATTCCGAGATTGTCAGCAATTTTGTATACTTTCTGAACATCGGAATTGGCGATCATATGCCCCATCGTTGCTCTCTGATCAGATGCAATGATGACTCCGTCTTTGTATTTCAGACCGATTGTGGTGGTCCCTGTTTTGAGAACATCTTGATTTTCAGACATTTGTTTACCTTCCAGAATGAATCTGTCAAAAGGCAGCTGTCCTACGACTTCTGCAATACAGCTCATTATATACTTACTTATAAGGATGTCGAAAGGCAGTGCTGAAAATTAATAGTGTGAAAGTGATTACTGTCGTATGGATGTAAAGGACCTGGACCTTCCGACGGATGCGATAGAGGCCCTGAATGCACAGGGATTCATGACATTGCATCCTCCACAGGAGAAAGCTATTCCCATAGCACTCGAAGGAAGGAATCTGGTCGTGGCGGTTCCTACTGCCAGTGGCAAGTCGTTGATAGGGTACACAGCTGCTCTCAAGACAATGTTGGAGAGAGGCAAGAAGGTACTTTACATCGTTCCGCTGAAAGCATTGGCATCTGAGAAGAAGGATGATATGGATGCTTATGCGCACTTGGGTTTCAAAACAGCTATGAGCACCGGCGATCTCGATTCTGACGACAAGTGGCTCAATGATGCTGACTTCATAGTTGCCACATCAGAAAAGGCAGATTCATTGATAAGACACGGCAGTAAGATAATCCAGGATGTCGGATTGGTAATTGCGGACGAGATACATCTGATACACGATCCCGGGAGAGGTCCGACACTGGAGGTCGCACTCACAAAACTGAAGAGGAAACAATCCGATGTGCAGATAATCGCATTGTCCGCAACGATCTCCAACGCACAGGATTTGGCCGTGTGGCTTGATGCGGATCTTGTAAGAATGGATTGGCGTCCGATACCTCTCTATGAAGGTGTATACTACAATGGAGAGATCACTTTCGGAACAGGACGTTCCATAGACGTAGAGCAGGAGAAGGATGACATTTGGGCACTGGTCAAACAGACTGTAGTTGACGGAGGGCAATGCATAATATTCGTAAATACCAGACGTTCAACGGAATCTCTTGCAGTGAAATATTCAGTAGTAATGTCGAAGGTGGCTGGAAGAGAGCTGGATGATACCGAGATAGCAGCTATCGAAGGCGACGGCGATACTACTGCATTGGGAAGGAAACTCTGTGCATGTATCAAGTCGGGAATGGCATTCCACAATGCAGGACTGACATTCAAACAAAGGCGTTATGTCGAGGAGAATTTTAGGAACGGCAATATCAAATGCATTGTAGCAACACCTACTTTGGCAGCCGGGATAAACCTTCCCGCCAGACGCGTGATTGTGAGAGACACAACACGTTTTGAGTCCAATACAGGGAACACACCGATATCGGTGATGGAGGTAAAACAGATGTGCGGACGTGCCGGAAGACCAGGATATGATCCATACGGTGAAGCCATACTCATTGCGAAATCATATGACGATTACGAACATCTGATGACGGATTATATCGAATGCGATTCTGAAATGATCATGTCCAAACTGGGTAACGAAGTTGTATTGAGAAATCATATCCTCGGACTGATCGCCACTGAGGATGCTACATCTGTTGAAGAGATAATAGGGTTCATCCGCGATACGTTCTACGGGAGCGAATCCGAACTTTTCGGAATAGAATCCGCTGTTGAGAATGTGGTTGATTTCTTGGAAGAGGAACAGATGGTCGAGAGGGACGGTGAAAGACTGGGCCCGCTGCCGTTCGGAAAGAGAGTATCTGATTTATACATAGATCCTAAATCAGCTGTTATTCTGAGAAAATCGTTGGAGAAACTTACAACTGATACTGAGGATTTCCCGATATTGCACGCAGTTGCATCAACCCCTGATGTCCTGGGGATGTATCCGAGGAAGAAGGATGAGGAGATATTGCAGGCACTGATAGAGGAATGGGATGGAAGGCTGCTGATCGAGATACCTGACAGTGATGATTATCAGTACGAATATCTGATGGGCGATCTCAAGACCGCATATCTGGTCCAACAATGGATAAACGAGGTGGATGAAGATACAATAACAGATTCATTCGGTATCGGACCTGGCGACATCAGATCCAGAGTGGATATGGTGGACTGGTTGCTCTATGCAATGAGTGAGATCGCTGTGATCTTCAAACCTGAAGTGGTGAAAAGTCTGCGTAACATGCTCGTTCGTGTGAGATACGGAATAGGCAGAGAACTGATGGACCTCGTTACATTCAAAGGTGTGGGAAGAACAAGGGCCAGAATACTTTATGATAAAGGTATCAGGTCAAGAGAGGATGTCATCAGAACGGACGAGAATGAGTTGGCATCGATACCGAGGATCGGACCTGCATTGGCGAAGAAGATGAAAGAAGAGGTCGGAAGCAGCAAGAACAAAGAGGAAAAATTCGCACCGACATCTATCGATGATGAAGAGACGACCGCTCCGGCAAAGCCGAAGCAGTCAAAGCTCTTCGATTTCTAATCAGTTAAGTATTTTTTCGACAGCTTCAACACTGTTGGCGCATTTGATGACCGGTTCACAGTTGTTGATGATGGTGTCCGGATCTTTCAATGCGTTTCCGGTACAGATGCAGACGACCTTTTCGTTCGGATCTATGATGCCCATCTCACGGAGCTTCCTGACACCTGCAACGGATGCTGCAGAGGCAGGTTCGACACCGACACCTTCCTTCCTTCCGAGGAGTTTCTGTGCGGCGATGATCTCATCATCATTGACAGTCGTTGAATAACCGCCTGTCTTGTAAATGGCGGTCAGGGCCTTCCTTCCGCTCACAGGGTTGCCGATACGGATGGCTGTTGCGACAGTCTCTGGGTTCTTTTCGGCCACGAAGTCATTGGTCTTGTTCTTGAATGCCTTGGCGACAGGTGAAGCACCCTCAGCCTGGATTCCTGTGAGCATAGGCATGCGATCGATCCATCCGACCTCTTCCAGCTCTGTAAGGGCTTTGTAAACGGCCCAGATGTTGGCAGCATTTCCGACAGGAAGAACGATCCTGTCAGGGATCTCATAGTTCAATTGGTCCATGATCTCGAACAGGACCGATTTTTGACCCTCGGGTCTGTACGGGTTGATGGAGTTCAGAAGATACAGTTTCTTCTCGTCAGCCATTTTTCTTGCAAGAGCGAGTGCATCATCGAAGTTGCCGTCGATTGAAAGAACTTTCGCACCGAAGAACATGGCCTGCGCCAGTTTTCCTGCCGCGACCTTCCCTGACGGAAGGAACACAGCACATTTCAGTCCGGCTTTTGCAGCGTATGCTGCAAGAGAAGCAGATGTGTTACCTGTGGATGCACAACCGACAGTCTTCACTCCGAGTTCAACAGCATGTGATACACCGACCGTCATTCCGCGGTCCTTGAATGATCCTGTGGGGTTGGCGCCTTCGTATTTCACATAAAGGTCTTTCACTCCGATCTCAGCACCGAGTGCTCTCGTGTTATACAGAGGCGTTCCGCCCTCCTTGATCGTTACCGCATTCTTGATGTCGACAGGAAGGAAGTCAGCGTATCTCCAGACTCCGATAGGAGCTTTGCGGAGATCTTCCGGTTTCTTCTCTTTGACTTTCTCAAGATCCATCTTGACGGTCAGAAGACCGCCGCATTTCGGGCAGATGTTGGTGAATGGATCATCAACAGTGCAACCGCAATCCCAACAAACTACTTTGTGATTTGCCATTTTATTCCTTCCTGCAGCCGGTTCCCCAGGTTGTTACCCAGGTATTGCACAGCATATTGTTGTTATCGTAAACTTTCTTGATCGCTTCAGCGATCTTCTTTCCATCCATTTCGGATTTTTTGAAGAATGAAATTATACAGGGTCCGGAACCTCCGAGGAATGAGGTCACAGCGCCTGCTTCTATTGCAGCTTTTTCAGCCTCTTTGAGATGAGGGACGAGTTTCGCTCTTGCCGGTTCGAATACAGCATCTTTCACGCTGCGTCCGATAAGGTCCACATCTCCTGTTTCCATTCCGTGTACCATTGCGGCCGAGTTACCTGCGTGAAATACAAGATCTTTGATTGTAACTGTTTTCGGAAGTACCTGTCTGGATTCTTTCGTAGGAACAAGGACATCGGGCATTACTATGACGATACCGAGATCCTTCGGCGGCTGTATGGATATGACTTCGAACGGATCGTATGATTTTATGATGGTGAATCCCCCGAGGATACAGGGTGCGACATTATCAGCGTGTAATCCGCCCGAGGTAACACCTTCCGCTTCGGCTGCACATAACACCACTTCAGACGGGGTGAGCTTTTCGCCTGTGAGCACATGAGCCAGATAGGCACCTCCTGCTGCGGATGCTCCTGACGAACCGATACCGCTGCATGGTCTGATTCCTTTCTTGATCTTTATCTCGATTCCGAAGTCCGCTTTGACCTTCTTCAATACAGCATTGGCGGCGATACCGACAGAATTCTTCGTCGGATCCTTGGGAATGTTTTCGCTTCCCGGTCCGGTGATTTCGGAAATTACGATTCCGGAATCGATCTTCCTACCTTCTATCGTGTCATACGGTTCGTCCAATGCCAGACCGAAAATATCGAAACCCGCTCCCAGGTTGGATGTTGTGGCCGGTGCATGAATCTTGACCCATTCGCTCATAGTATCACGTAAACTGTCCATGAATACCCCGACTCTATTAATAAATACACTGCCCGCGATTGAGGTGGCATGGAGACGGAGATCATCGGACTCAGGGGAAATGTTCCATTCGAGGAGATCATAGAACATTTCACATTGCTCGGCGGGGAAGTCGTTCTGATGAATCCTGAATTCGTCTACGGGAAGGATATGGTCGAGTCTGCTGTGGAGCACGCACAGAGAGCATTCACCAATAACACCAACCGTTCCAAATCCATCATGACGGAGATAATGGTCTACACTGCATGTGAGAGGCAGATATCAAAAGCGATGGCTAAAATGAAGCCGACGGGAAATGAGTATGTGGCTGTTGTAATCGATGTGCCAGATATGAAATTGGATACATTGGGCATGGAACGCGATGATTCAATCATCGACGGAACTCCCGAAAAGGCTGAAGCGATGGGTCTCATCAATGACATGGGTATCCCATGCGAAGATATCGCATTGGAGAACATCGCAATATTGGATTTGGAAAAGAAATGAAAGGGGAATTATTCCCCTGTTTCACACTATCGGTACGAACTTGTACCCATAGTGTATGACGCCGCTGGCACCATCTGTATCAAGTTTTCTGAGAACTGCGCGGACACGCATCCCTATCATGACCTTATCGATGTCGACATCGACCACCTGTGCAGAGATCATGACCCCGTCATCTGTCTTGATCATGGCAACAACGTACGGTTTCTGCTTGTTATTGCATTCAGGTGCATCATGTATCACGGAGAAAGTGTATATCTCTCCTGTTCTGGACACATTGTATTTCTCCATTTTTCCGATACTTGCTCTTCTGCAATGCGGACAAAGTGAACGTGCAGGGAAGTAGATCTTTCCGCAGACGGGACACTTACTGCCTTGGAGTTTGTATCTTCCCGGAATCTCTCTCCATTCTTTGGCGACAGACGACATCAGATCGCCTCCAATATGCTGACTGTAACAGTTGAACCGGTGCCGCCTACTGACTGTGCAAGACCGTATTTTGCATTCCTGACCTGTCTTTTATCCGCTTTTCCTCTCAGCTGATCTGCGATTTCTGCGATCTGTGCAACTCCGGATGCACCGGACGGATTGCCTCTGGCCTTCAGACCTCCAGATGTGTTGACGGTGAGTTTTCCGTCATTACCGTAAGTGAAATCTCCGTTAAGGAATGCCTTTCCGGCCTCTCCTTTCTTGCAGAATCCGAGATCCTGGAGTGCCAATATCCCTGATATTGTGTAGTTGTCGTGTATTTCAGCTACTGAGATGTCAGATGGTTTCACCCCCGCCATCTCGTAGGCCCTCTTTCCTGCGATGACGCTGGCGTTGAAAGATGTGATTGTTCCTCTCTGGAATAGTGCCAGAGTATCACTGGTCTGTGCTACAGCTGAAACTTTAACGTAAGAATCTGTGTATTTTTTTGCTGTTTCCAACGGACACAGTACAACAGCTGATGCACCGTCAGAATTCGGTGAACAATCGAATAGGCCTAACGGATCGGCTACAGGACCTGATTTCAACACAGTATCGAGCGTTATCGCTTTTCTGTATTGTGCATTTGGATTCAATGCACCGTTCGCATGACTGTTGACTGAAACGGATGCGATCTCCTCTCTTGTGGCGATACCCTCGTGGATCACTCTCCGGGCGATCATCGCATGCAAAGATGCCAAAGTCATACCCATTGATGCTTCCCATTCTGCATCTGCAGTCGCATCCAATACTGAATTGATGGATGCATCATCGATATCGGTCATCTTTTCGGCACCTGCGACAACGACAACATCATGCATCCCCGATGCTACTGCCATGACACCTTCTCTGAATGCCACACCTCCGGAACCCTGTCCGGCCTCCACTCTTGTGCATGGGATGTTGTTCGTTGCCAGACCTGAATAATCTGCGATGAGGGCATCGATGTGCTGTTGGTTGATGAATTTCCCGGCGGACATGTTGCCTACGAACATCCCGTCAATCTCATTGCCTGTGAGACCGGCATCCTGTATGGCCTTCAGTCCGGCTTCTATCCCGATATCTCTGAACGATCTGTCCCACAATTCTCCGAATTTGGTGACGCCTGTTCCGATAATTGCTACTTCCCTCATTTTATCACTCCGGCATAGAGATCTTTCCCTTGAATTTCGCATATGTAGCGTAATCAAGATACACAGGATCACGGAGAAGTTCCTCCATGACAGGTGCATTGTTCTTTTTGAATTTTTTAATCTCATCCGTAACGGTGATATCGAACGCATCGCTTCCGGCACCTGAACCGTAAGATACGACGAATATCCTGTCGCCTGGTTTCGCTATATCCAGAACAGCCGACAATCCTAACGGTACTGCGCCGCTGTAGGTATTTCCTATCTTAGGCGTGAGCAATCCAGTCTCTATCTGTTCAGGTGTGAATCCGAGTTGTGCGGCAACACGTGTCGGGAACTTTCCGTTGGGCTGGTGGAATACAGCATATTGATAATCTTCAGGTTTCGTTCCCATTGCTTCGAACATCATCTTTGCTGCAGATGTTATGTGTCTGAAATATGCGGGTTCTCCTGTGAATCTTCCTGCATGTTTCGGATACGGCTGACCTTCTCTTCTCCAGAAATCGGGCGTATCTGTTGTGAAACTCAATGTCTTGTTGATTTTTGCAATAATCTTCTCGGTTCCTATCAGATAGGCCGCACCGCCTGCCGATGCTGAATATTCGAGGGCATCTCCAGGTGCACCCTGCGATGTATCTGCGCCTATCGCGACACCGTACCTGATCATCCCAGATGAGACCATTCCGAGACACATCTGTATCCCTGCCGTACCTGCTTTACATGCGAATTCCAGATCCGCAGCGGTCATAGCAGGTGTGGCATCTATCGCTTCTGCAACTATCGTAGATGTAGGTTTGACCGCATAAGGATGAGATTCCGAACCTACATACACAGCACCTATGTCCTGAGTCTTCACATCAGGCACTCTTGCCAGCATATTCATGGCGGCCTCAGTCGCTATGGTCACGACATCCTCATCCGGTGACGGAACTGATTTCTGTAAAATATACAGTCCTTTTCCCATCGATTTCCCATCTACGCCCCATACTTTCCCTATTTCTTCAGGTAGGATCCTGTATCTGGGGACATATGCACCGTAACTTACGATACCTGCATCCATCATATCGTCTCCTTTAATCTCTTCAATCTTTCGACCAGTATCTCAAGTCCCATATTAGTTTCAATCAATGGGATCTTCTCTAATTCAGCCAGTTTCATAGCCAGTTTATCTGTGTTGTCAGGTCTGACATACACCACTGCACCCGGGGTGAGCGGATGTGCCCTTATGGCAACCATCGGCGAACGTCCGTAATGTACATCAGTGAATATCAATGCCCTTTCGATGTTCCATCCGTAAATCTTCATGTAGTCTGAGGAATTGAGCGAAATGATCGCTTTCAGCGAGTCTACGACAGTATATCCGTAGATCTTCTTGTTGACCCCATCGTAACCGATGTTCCTTCCGCTGATCGCTTTGATGAATTTCGCCATATCCACACCGTCAGGAAATTCCTCTATAGCAAGAACACAGTCAGGTTTGTCATTAGGCATATATTTCCTGATTGTAGGCGAACCTGCACTCTTATCAATTCTGATGAATGCATCTACAACTTTTTTTATCATCTGTGTACCAGGTGACTTTCTTCTTCCTGATTCATAATCGCTGATGACGGAGTGTGACATTCCGATGGCTTCAGCCAGCTGATGCTGACTTATGTTGAATTCCTCTCTCCATTTTCTCATAGTCTTTCCGACATCTGGTGAAAGAGTAATCTCACCAGCGATCTTTTCCATGAGTGCATCTTCCATGTCGGTTGCTAAATAGTAACGGTATATATTTTTGACGAACACTATGTTCGTCTTTTGTCGAATAATACGTATCATTTTGATTAAATAGGCTGTATGCTGATACCCAATCGATGTCATTCACCAGAGGGACAATAATCAGAGAACTTACTGCAAATGTACCGAATTGCAGAATGATCACAGGAGTGAAAGTTCCAGACGTCACCTTGGATGATGTCGTTTCCAACAGGAAAGCATGTGAGAAGAATCTTTGCGGACATTACAATACAAGCTGGACATGCCCTCCTAATTGCGGTTCGGACGAATTTTGCATGAAAAGATTCAAGCAATATTCAAATGCTGATGTGATCGCAGTAACATATGATAATGTTGATTTCAGCGATAAGGAATCGGTTGAAAAGAAGCTGTCGGATTTTCAGAAACTGAGCCGCAAGATAATGATCGGATGCAGGGAACATGGTTTTGATGTGATGACATTCTCCGAAGGCCCATGCAATTATTGTGAAATATGTGCGTTCCTAGACGGAAAGAAATGCAGGAATCCGGATATGCAGGTCCCGTCTGTAAGCGGGAACGGAATAGATATGGAAAGATATCTGTCATCGATAGGAGAATCATTCAAATTCGAAAAGAACAGAATGACGCTCTACGGCGTCTTCCTGTTCAGATGACAAGTTTCAGAATTCTCTTCTTCTGAAGAGGATGTATGCGATGACTGATGAAACGCATCCCCAGATCAGCATCACACCTGCGCTTCTTGCAAGATTCGCATACTCGATGTGAGGCAAAGACTCCTTCAGAGAGTTAATGATCAATTCGAAATACGGAATTATCTCTTTGACGGCAGGATCCGTGGATTCATACAGTGCATTCAATATTGATTGTAATGCACTGATTGTATCGTCGATTCCTTTGTTGTACGAGTCAACGTATTCAGGTATGCATGTGAGTACAGAATCCGATGCGGAGCTGAGCATATACCATGTGTCGCCGCCTATTAATGACGATACAATCGGGATTACGACGATCAATGCCAATATCGTGAAGATGATACATACGCTCGTTTTTTTAAGAACAGCACTGAATATGAAAGATATCGCAGTGGCTGCGAACAGATAGCATACGCACATCGCAAACGACTGAAACAGATTGGCAGGGATCGTACCATGATATCCAAGAAGCATCATGGATACTCCGAAATAGTACAATACTATCAACAATGTACCGAGTATAACGGATGCTAGTAGTTTACCGAGGAAGATGGTCGATTTCTTGATAGGTCTGGTGAATAGTATCAATGCTGTTCTTTCCTCGAATTCGGATGCCAATGCGACAGAACCCACAAGACCGACGATCAGTACAGTGAACAATGTTACATAATTGAAGTATGCGGATAGCATGCTGTCCATTGTTCTCACATCCCATCCTTTGTTCCCGACGAACGGTAACAGTGTGATGAGCGCGAACACAAGGATCACAAGGATTAATGAAGCGAGGAATCTCTTTCCTCTGACAGATTTGATGATCTCATTCTTATTGACGATGCCGATCTGTCTGAAATCATCCAACTCTATGAATGACATCTTATCTGCTCTCCTTGATGAGTTTGAGGTAGGTCTCCTCAAGTTTATCAGATTCATTCAGACTGTACACTCCCGCTTTCATCGAACAGAGATCATTATACAGTCTCTCTCTGCAATCCAGACTTTCTCCTATCACGATCTGTATGTCATTGCCGAATCTCTCAGCAGACTCCACATAGTTCAATGAGCGGATATCCGACACAAGCGCATCGGAAGGGATCGTTTTGGTCTTTGCGATCATCCTTCTGAGTCCTGAGACAGCAGTGAATTCACTTATGTCTCCGTCCATAAGCAATGTTCCGTGATTGATCATAGCGATCCTGTCGCAGAGATCCTGAACTTCCGGCAGGATGTGTGAGCTCATCACTATCGTAAGGTTCTTGGAGTTGTTCCTCAGGTTCTTCAGTATCTCCCTCATCTCGGCCATACCTCTGGGATCTAATCCGGAAGTGGGTTCATCCAAGATGATGATGGAAGGGTCATTCAGCAGAGCTTGGCCTAATGCGATCCTCTGTCTCATTCCTTTTGAGAACGTTCCGAGTTTTTTGTCCCCCCATTCGGTCATCTTCACCTGGGCAAGTATCTCTTCAGTCTCTGTCTTGATCCTTTCTCTTCTCATTCCGATGAGTTCTCCGATGTAGCGCATCGTCTCTCTCGGTGTGAGATACGAGTAAAACTCAGGTGTTTCAATGACAGTCCCCACACTGGATAACGCCTTTTTAGGATCTTTGGTGACATCTATTCCGTTAAGGTATGCATTGCCTGATGTTGCATTTATCAGGTGAGTCAGTATTTTCAGTGTGGTGCTTTTCCCAGCGCCATTGGGCCCTAACAGACCTGTGAAGCTGTTCCTTTTGATCTTCAGGTTCAGATTATTGACGGAAACGAATTCTCCGTACTGTTTCCTTAGATCGACAATTTCAATCGGATATTCTATCATGAGCTCACTTTCCGATATTATGACGAATAATAGAATGCAGATATTTATCTCTCATTCTTATGATTACCGTACGATGATTGAAGTTGCTAGGGTCTTTATTTCTGTTAAGATACCAATCACAGACGGGATTCAGGACATACTCAGTGAATTGAAATGTGTAAGGAATGTACGTGTGGTGAATCCTGAACAGACCCATATAACATTGAAGTTCCTCGGAGATACGGATTTGAAGAAGATCCCAGGATTATGTGAGAATCTCAGAAGATCGCTGTCAGAGATCAGTGAATTCGACATTGTGATGAAAGGTATGGGCGCATTCCCGAATCTGAAGAATCCAAGAGTGGTGTGGCTGGGGTTCGACAGATCAGATGAATTGATGAGGTTGGCGGAAGTTGTTGAAAACACACTCGTATCGATGAAACTGGATTTCGATGAGAAGAAATTCTTCCCTCATATGACCGTTGGCAGGATCAATGGAAAAGCAGATGTGGAAGAAATTATCAAAAACAATGCATCAACAGAATTTTGCAGATTCAGATGTTCATCTGTGGAAATAATGAAAAGTGTACTCGGGCCGAACGGCGCAAAGCATACAGTCATAGACAGCATACAACTTCTGCAGGATGATTGAAATTGCTGCTACATGTTTTAGAAAATACTAAAATATATGACTAAACTATAATGCATTATGTCCAAGAGAGAGGATTTCCTTTCGACGCTGAATATGGAAGGCAACGGAAAGATTCCGTTCTTCCCCAGAGACCTTACGTTGGGTATGGATGCATTGAACGTCAAGACGACCGATGTTTTTGTTCCTGGTGGTTATGATTACAAACTGTCTGCAAGTTGTGTCATGGAGTTGCAGAAGATGGTCGGACATGATGCTGTAGTCGGTGCAATCAACAGTTACAGCCTTCACAGATTCGGCGGTGAGACGAAATATCCTCCGGACGGAATACCGTATCTTTCGAAACCTCCATTTGCAGATATTGAAAAAATGAAAGACTATTCTCCGGATGATATCAGAGATGATGTTCTGGATGGGATAAGGAAATCCTATGCTCTTGTAAGAGAAAAAATGCCGGATCTTGCGGTCGTCATGAACGTAGGAGGGCCCTTGAACACAGCTTGCAATCTGAGAGGGATCGAAGCGATGATAATGGACACAGTGATGAATCCTGATATTGCAAAGAAAGCTTCAGATTTCGGTGCTGATGTGATGATGTCAATCATTGATTTCATCGGTTACGATTCATGTGACTGTGTGTTCTTGGCATCTGCTTCAGACAACCCCGATATGTTCGGACCTGAAGCGTTCGAAGAATATTCTCTGCCCAATGTCAAACGTTGTGTAGATCACGTTCACAAGAACGGCAGACCGATCATATACCACCCGCACGGACAGTTCTCTACGAAAGAGAGAAGAGAATTGCTTTCAAAATGCATATCCACAGGTGTGGATGGCTTCCAATTTGCAGAGAACAACACCCCAGAGGACATATTGATGGAAACAAGATCGAAGTGCAGTATACTCGGAGGGCCGGATGCATTTACCACATTGCTCATAGGAACGGATGAAAGGATTGCGAGGGACGTGATGTCATATGTTGATATCCTCAAGGGTGAGGATTATATCATGACATGTTCATGTTCACTCAATAGGGGCATACCTATTCACAGTGTCAGTATGGTCAATCAGACATTGAAGAAGTACAATGAGGGGATTATTTGAGGTTGATGTATTTCGCAGGCGTTGAGAATAACGGCTGTACTTCATTGATCATTTCTCTCCTTAAGAAAAACAAGTTTAGGAAGGTAGCCGTCATAGCACATGACATAGAATCCTCTATGCAATTGGGCGAATATTGCAAAATGATCGACTGCTATCCGGTGAAACCTTGCTGTGCCAGACCCAGAATGTTATCATTCAGGATGGACAAACTTTTGGAGAAGAACGAAGTAGATTGCGTGATAACGGAACCTCCCGGGATCAGCACCGAGACAGCCGCACCGATCCTCAACCGCCTTTATGTTTTCAGAAAGGAGATTGAACTGTCGCCTCTTGTGACACTCGTGGATTGGGAATACGTTCTGAATAACGAGATTGTGAAAGACAATCTTAAAGGTCTGTCATTGTTTAATCAGATATATGAGTCAGACATCATCGTTGTGCACAAATCAGATCTTATTGATGAGGAACAAAGAAAGATAATAAGTGCCAGGATATTGAAAATCAATCAAGATTGCGATGTGATTTTTACATCTTCTGTGACAGACGAAAACATAGAACTTCTGTCGGAAAAACTGCTTACGGGGAAGTACAGAAGGCCGTTGGTAAATTAAGATTAATTCAATTTACTTTTTTCTAAATCATTTTAGTAAAAACTAAAATACTAAATTGATATCTCACACATATGTCGAAAGTGATTTCAGAAAAAGAGATTGCAGACGGTTTCAACGAAGGTTTCGATTGTTCAGCCGCAGTATTGAAGAGACTTTCTGATGACATCGGACTTACAGAGGATCAATGTGCAAAATTGGCTTCTTGTTTCGGTGTTGGTATGATGCAGGGAACTGTCTGTGGAGCAGTGAGTGGTGCATTCATAGCTATAGGGTACATCTACGGAAACACAGAACCCAATGATTTTTCGCAGAAAGGACTTTGCATGTCCAAGAGGGACGAATTCATTGCAAAGTTCAAAGAGAAACACGGTGACATAATGTGTCCTGCACTTCTCAAAGGATTGGATCTGAGGAATCCAGAAGATATGAAGAAGGCACAGGAACGCAATGTTCTTGCAACTGATTGTCCTGTGTTCTGCAAAGATGCGATTGAGATCGTCAGAGAACTTCTGAAGAACTGATTTTATGCAATGAGAACTATATGTTCTCTTTTTTTCTTAATAATAGGTTAATGCAGATTAACTCTAACATTTTCCTTTAATACTCTTTCACTGAGAATCATCATTCATGCTTACAGAAAAGTTATGCATGAAAACCAAACGCAGAATTAGCAAGAATAAGAAAGGAGGAATCGAAGGCCTCCCCCTTCAATTGATGATCATAATAATGGTCGCAACACTGGGAACAGCAATCATCGTCGGATGGATGGGCAGCATTGAGACTCCGCATTCCATAGGCGAAGTGAATGTAATCACAGATAATGTGGAAGTTAAGAACGGACTCACTACCACAGGTATCGAACTTTATGTGTATGATCAAGATGGGAATCCCGTCAAAAATGCTACAGTTGTTCTTTCAGGACTCGGAGTTTACGAAGGGAGCAAAATTAATTCGACAGTGCACACAACGACCGATGCCAACGGCTATGCCTCATTCAACAGCAGACTGCACGTGAACCTTTCTGGTGTAGTCGGACATCTGACTGTGACAGTTTCATCATCTGATTATGGAGAATCAACATGCAAAGTACCGGTCGTAAATGCCTGAACAGGGACAGGAAAGGGGTCCTTGATCTTCCCATAAGATTGCTGGTGGTGATGATATTGCTTACAATATCTCTTCCTATAATCGCGAATGCGGTAGATATGAACGAGGACTCGATGATGATGAGTGAGATGGAACAGGAGAGCGGAAAACTTTTCGATGCTGTGAGAATGGCCCATTTCTCCGGCATCGGATCTTCGAGATGTGTGAATATTTCATTACCGGCAGGCTGCGAGATCAAATTGGGCGGGAGCGGTTCTGACGCTTTCGCCGTTCACACACTCTATGAAGGAAAAGAACTGAATACAAAATATCTCGAATCTCCTGCAATAAGATTCAGTGATGAGATGACACTAACTGGAGAATGTTCTTTGATCATCACAAGCATTGAATCTGACATCCCGACTGTGGAGGTCTTCCTTTCATGATCGAATTCACTCTTTCAAGGGTTGTGCTTAGTGTGTGCGGGATTCTAATCCTTGCTGCCGTCCTTTCCCCAGTGACATCGTTGTATGAGAGCAGCGAGGATATCGGTTACCAACATCAATGTGACAGTATTGCTGAGATGATCGATGTCTTTTATGATTCGGATGCCGATGAGATGAATATGTCCATGGATCAGATACTCCCGAATGATACATCTCTAAGATTGAATGAACATACAATCTCGTTAATATCAGAAAGAAATAGTTTCGATTCTCTGACCGCAGTCACAATCTATTCCGATGATGCTGATTATGGAAGGAATGATATGGTAAAACTCACGAAGAATGAGGACGGTGTCCGGATATCCAAGATCACTTTGTGAACGTTTCAACGATCTTATGAAGTGCGACAGTGAATTTTTTGACATCTTCTTCATCGTTGTACAGGTACGTAGATGCCCTTGCTGTGCCGTCGATATTCCTCGAGACAAGGAACGGATGTGCACAGTGCATTCCAGATCTGATCATTATCCCGCCGATGTTGTCCAACATCATAGCGATGTCGTGAGAGTTCAATCCGTCGATGTTGAATGAGAATATCGCCCCTCTCTTCTCAGGATCCTGAGGGCCGATTATGTGCAATCCTTTGATGTCTTCAGTTTCTTTCTGAATGAGTTTCTGCAATCCGATCTCATGTTTCTCGATATTCTCCATCCCTACTTTTGAAAGATAATCGAGAGCTGCAGATGCACCAATTATTCCTGAGTAGTTCTGAAGACCGGCCTCGAATTTATCGGGTATCGGCGAGATCTTGACGGAATCATAGGTAGTTATTCCAACAATGCCGCCTCCGAACATCATCGGTTTCAATTCTTCCAGATTCTCCTTCTTTCCGTACATGAACCCGACACCTGTCGGTGCAAGCATCTTATGAAGGGAAGCACAGAAGAAATCGACATCCAATTTCTTAAGATCAATCGGCATATGGGGTGCAGACTGCGCACCGTCAACTGCTACTTTGATTCCAGCATCATGTGCTATTTCAACAATCTCTCTGAGAGGGATGGTGACACCTGTGACATTGCTCGTATGCCCCATCGAGATGAGTTTCACATCTCTTCCGATGCATCTTTTGAATTCCTCTATGTCGAATTCGCCGTTATCCGAGGTTTTGCAGTATCTTCTTCTGATCCCTGCTCTTTCCATTTCGAGCCATTCCACATGATTGGAATTATGTTCGATATCGAGAGTGACAACAATATCTCCTTTCCTCAGTCCGAAACCGTTGGCGATGATGTTCATACCTTCGGTCGTGTTCTTTGTGAAGATGAATTCATTTGGGTCGCTGCAACCGAAAAATTCAGCTAATTTTTCTCTCGTCTCATCGACACCCATGGATACTCTTGTTGCCATGGAATGGACGCTTCTTCCTCCACATGCCGGATATTCATTGTAGTATTCCAAGATCTTTTGTATGACACAATCCGGTTTCAGGCTCTGGCATGCACTGTCCAAGTATACGCCTTTACCGTTCCTCACAGTTGGAAAATCATTTCTGATATTGGATACGTCCATGCTTTTCTGTACCTCGTAATATTATTATTAGTTGCTTATCTGAGGAAAAAAGTTAGCTAAAGGACAAGCTTATATTATGGCTAACATATCGCATTTCGGGGAGAAGATGACGATAGTAGTTTCATCAACAGAATGTCAAAATTCATTCGGCAAGTATCTCGAGATCGTTCAGAATGAAGAAGTTGTAATAACGAAGAACGGAAAGCCGTATGCGAGATTGGTGTCAGAAAAGAAGAAATCAGAATTCCTGTCAGACAGATTGGTCGGAGTGTTCGATGAGAGAGGGACAAGGGAATATGCGCCTGTGGATTGAATCCGAAGTGATATTTGATTGTCTTTTCAGAAGGAAAGGATATGAAGATTCACTGAATGTGATGAAGATTTGCGAATCCAGGGTTGCTGATGGATATATTTCTTCAGTTACGTTGCTGAAGATAATGCGCATAGTTGCAGAAGAACATGGAATGCTGAACGCATCAGCGATGATCAACGACATCAGAATGATATTCGCAATACATGAATTTAGATCCGAATATCTGAACAGTGATTCTGTGGAGGAATGTGACGGTTTCGATGAAAGATTGGAACTCACATGTGCGAGAATTGTTGGTGCTGATTGCATTGTGACAAATGATATCGGCAAATACAGATGCAAGGATATCAAAGTCGTAGCTCCGAACGAGGTGAGATATATGAAGGATAAAACGAAGGGAGTTTATTACGTAGACATCATAAGGTGATGCTGTGGAACAAAAGACGAACGCTATGCGCATATTGGAACAGATGGATATCGCATACGATACGGTAGAGTATGACTGCGGGACATTCAGGAATGCAGTCGAGACTGCAAAAAAATGCAACATCCGGCCTGAACAATTGTTCAAAACCTTGGTGTCACAGGGAAAGAGTGAAAAGTTCTATGCTTTCGCCATTCCCTGCAACAGGGAACTGGATATGAAAAAAGCATCAAAAGCTGTGGGCGAGAAATCGATATCCTTAGTACCGGTGAATGATCTGAACCGTCTGACCGGATACATTCGCGGATGTTGCACACCGTTAGGCATAAAGCGTCAATGCAAAACAGTGGTGGACAGTTCCTGTAACGATGTGGATGTGATGTTTATCAGTTCAGGAAGAATGGGTTGCATGATCAGTCTGACACCTTTTGATTTCGTAAGAGCGTCTAATGCTATTCTTGCGGAGATTACATTGGATGAAGTCATTTTGAATTGATATGATTGGGTTCGATCTATTATCGTGAATCATTCATCGGCCAGGTTTGTATTTCAGAATGTGCCAGATATGGAGATGTATACATCTGATATAGAGTGTAACGACATTATCATGAACAGGAGCCTTAACAAAAACAGGGTCGTTGATCATGTGAATGATATGGGCATTTTAACAGGGATGCAACACTGGACAATATTGTGATTTCAGATGTCAAGAAGAAGCGATACTTTTTTCTTAACATATCTATTAATATCAGTTAACACCATGTAATAATTACCACAGTCGGACCACAGATCCGAGAAGTGTGATAGTATGACAAGTATGAGGAATATTGTGACTGTCATTGCGGTTACAGCATTGTTATCAGCAGCCATCTATGGTGTCGTGATATACACTGACAGCAGCGACAATGCAGTCATCACAGATAACAACGCAGGAACGGTGATCGTTACTGATGTTGTGGCAGAAGATGCGAAAGAAGTCGCATACAATGATGCCAAAGTATGGTATTACACCAAGATACTCATTCCCAGGATGATAGAGGGCTATACAGCAGCAGAGAAAGCAGCAGCATTTGCGAATACAGCACCAGGTGCAACAAATACATTGGTGAAAACACCACAAGAATTAGGTTCCAAGTTTCCCTATGGCTACCATGTTGCTTTACTTACAGACATGGTTAGTGCTGACATAGCTGAATAAATCGTTTAATGAAGAAGATAACGACAGGTGCTATGCGCCTGTCATCATCTTCTTTACTGTCTTTAGGACATAATTGTAATTAAGGCCCAATCTGCAATCAATAACATTGGGTAGCAACACTTTATTATCATTCTTAGTATTGTAGAATCATGAGTTCTTTAAAGACCAAGGTCGGCAGTTTGGAATTCGAGAATCCCAGCATACTGGCATCAGGGATAATGGATGAGACAGGGTCATCTATGGTCAGAGTGTTGCAGGCAGGGGCCGGAGCTGTCGTTTCGAAATCGGTCGGTACGGATCCGAATGACGGACACGCCAATCCGAATTTCCTGGAGGCCACATCTGGATGCATAAATGCAATGGGCCTTCCCAATCCAGGTATCGAAGCATATGCTGAAGAGATGAAGGTTGCAACTGAGAAAGGAAAGATCATAGGTTCGATATACGGGGCATCTCCGAAAGAATTTGCACTGCTTGCTGAGAAGATGCAGGAATACGGGGCATGTGCAGTGGAACTCAATCTTTCCTGTCCGCACGCCAAAGGATACGGTATTGAAGTAGGTACAGATCCGAAAATGGTCAAGTCCATAGTTGAGACTGTGAAATCATCGGTCGATATCCCCGTATGGGCTAAACTCACACCGAATACACACATACTTCCTGAGATCGGAAAGGCCGTTGAGGAGGGAGGAGGAGATGCGATAGTCGCGATCAATACATTAAAAGCAATTGCTATCGCACCGGAATTTGCGAAACCTATACTCAGTAACAAAGTAGGTGGGCTCTCAGGCGCAGCGATCAAGCCTGTCGGTGTACGTGCAGTCTGGGATCTTCATAATGCTGTCTCTATACCGATAATAGGTGTTGGAGGGATCACCAATTACAGGGATGCATTGGAATACATGATGGCAGGTGCATCAGCGTTCCAGATCGGAACAGCGGTGATGGATAAAGGCCCTGAGGTATTTTCTACCGTCTGCCGCGGGATATCGAAATTCATGAAACGTTATGGATACGGCTCCATCAGAGACATGGTAGGTGTTGCTCATGAGTGAGATCCTGATGATCAAGGACTGCAAGAAAATCAACTCCACGACCAGAAAGATATCGTTCGAGTGGGATGCGGAAGCCAGACCCGGACAGTTCGTTATGATTTGGGCACCGGGAATGGAGGAGATTCCACTGTCGCTCTCAGGAGTGAAGATGGAGAAGAGTATAACATTCAAAATCATAGGCAAGGACACCGAGAAGTTGGCAGAACTCGGAAGCGGAGACAGGATACAGGTCAGAGGACCATACGGCAACGGATATACTTTGGATCCGAACGACAAGAAGAAGATCCTTTTGGTCGGAGGGGGGATTGGAATAGCACCGTTGATCCCGGTGATGAAGTGCAGATCCGTCGATGTAGTGCTCGCGGGAAGGACAGCGGAGGAGGTCGAACCTTTCATACCTACGGCCAAGAATTTCGCTATGAGGCACTGGGAAGCTACGGATGACGGCTCCTTGGGATTCCATGGGAATGCTGTCGAACTGACGAAACAACTGATAAAAGAAGAGGAGTACGATGAGGTCATCGCATGCGGACCGGAGATAATGCTCTATTTCCTTCATGAATATCTGAACAAGGTGCATGTTGAACATCAGATGTCTTTGGAAAGATACATGAAATGCGGATGCGGAGTTTGCGGAGCATGTATGATGAATGACAAACGCGTCTGTAAGGATGGACCTGTCTTCAGTAATTATGAGATAGACAAGATGTCCGAATTCGGCAGATCCAAGAGGGACGTGAACGGTTCTCTCATCGTTTTCGGAAAATGAACGCTCCTGAGAATCATTTTCCCGTTACGCACGGGAGCCTTACAATCACGGTCCCGAGGGATCTTTTCACCGGGCCTGAATGTGATTTCGTCGATGACAAGGTGAAAGATTTCAGGTCGTTGATATCCAGGAGATACCCATGGTTATCAGAAGGTTCATTGGATGTTCTGATGAACAATGCCAGGAAGGAGATTCTTCACATCATAGATGATGAGACCGGCGGACGTGTGGTCAGTAAGCAGATGGCATCTAAAGGCAAGATCGATGATGCCATCAAACACCTTCAGAAACATCTTGAAGAGGATCTGAATGATGCTGATTCATGGTATGCATTGGGCGAATTGCTCTGCAAAGCGGGAAGGGTTGAAGAAGGATACAAAGCAATGAACACTGGACGTTCATTATTTGAAAAAGAATGATCTGCTATTGTTCAAAAATAGCCTGAAACAGCAAGACCGACGAAAACGATAATCAGAACGGTCGCTACCGCACCGATCGTTATCAGAATCTTCTTGTTCATGATATGTGATTGTATATCTCAGCTTATATCGTTTGTGATTTTACACTCTGGATGGATTGAAAAACATCTTGTTTTCTATCAAATAACATTTTATATGGCAATAGAATAGTGGGCATACCGCAAACGTGGGGGTAGCACAGCGGCCATGCAGGGGACTGCAGATCCTCAGATGGGGGTTCGACTCCCTCCCTCCACTCCATAAAATTCTGAATTTTCACTATACAACCTTATACTCATATCGGGATGACAGAACCATGAAATTCGACAACATACTTTCATCGATGGGAAACACTCCGTTGGTCAGGATCAACAGGATCGCCTATGGATTGGATTCTGAAATTTATGTGAAGGTCGAAGGCAAGAATCCCGGAGGATCCATCAAGGACAGGGTCGCACTTTCAATGATAAACGATGCTGTGGCAAAGGGTCTTCTGAAAAAAGGAGGGACTGTGATAGAGCCTACTTCAGGGAATACAGGAATAGGTCTTTCGATGGTCGCCGCTGTTATGGGATACAGGGCCGTGATTGTCATGCCCGATACTATGAGTAAAGAGCGCATCTCTCTTATGAAAGCATACGGTGCCGAGATCGTTCTCACCCCCGGTAAGGACGGCATGGCAGGTGCAGTGAAGAAGGCTGAAGAACTGGCTGAAGAGAGAGGCGGCATAATCACCGGCCAATTCGACAATCCGGCGAATACAGAGGCACATGTCATCGGTACTGCCAAGGAGATCCTGGCAGATCTTCCCGATGTGAATTATGTAGTTGCGGGCGTAGGTACAGGAGGTACCGCTTCAGGTATCGGAAAAGGGTTGAGACTCTATTCATCGAAAGCTAAGATAATCGGTGTCGAACCGGCAGAGAGCCCTCTGATAACCAAAGGAGTGGCAGGTGCACATAAGATCCAGGGAATCGGTGCCAATTTCATTCCGGAGAATTACCTTCCGGAGTATATTGATGAAGTCGTTACGGTAAAAGGCGATGATGCCATCGAGATGACTCGCAGACTTGCGAAGGAAGAAGGCATTCTTGCAGGGATATCATCCGGAGCAGCATTGAAAGCAGCATTGGATATCGCTTCCAGAGAGAAAGGCAAGAAGATAATCGCAATTCTTCCCGATGTCGGGGACAGATATTTAAGTACAGGGATATTTGACTGATTGCTTATGAAATTCCGTCAGGATGATTTGGACGCAGTTCTTGAATGCGACCCGTCTGTTGCAGACGAAGAAGAGGCTAAGAAGTACCATATGGGACTTCATGTCGTTTCAATGTACAGAGAGGCCCATGAATTGTGGATGGCGGGCAAGAGAGAGGAAGCTCTCAGGATCAATTATGAGTGCCACAGCAAAATGGGTGCAGATATTCACCCGGCGGCAAAGATAGGGAACAGTTTCTTCATAGACCATGCGACGGGGATCGTTATCGGTGAGACTGCTGAGATCGGTAATCATGTGATGATGTACCAGGGTGTAACATTGGGAGGAGTCTCTACGAAGAAAGGGAAGAGGCATCCGACCATCGGTAACAATGTAGTCATCGGGACAGGGGCGATTATTCTCGGAGCCATAAAGATTGGTGACAATGTCCGTATCGGTGCAAGTTCAGTGGTCCTCAAGAACATCCCGGATGACTGTACGGTCGTCGGAGTTCCCGGTGAGATTGTGAAACATAAAGGTGTCGATGTCAAGAATGAGCTCGATCACGGAGATCTCCCAGATCCTGTAAAGGATGAACTCAGGAAGCTCAGGAAAGAGATATCGGAACTAAAGAAAGATATCGCAAAACTCAGATGATCATAACGACTCGGCAAGTCTGACGATCTTATCAGTCTCCTTTTCGGGATTATTCCACCAATTAGGACTCCATATTCTGTGTATCTTCCATCCTCTGGACTCAAGATATTTCTGTCTGTGGTAGTCCCTTTCCCTGGCCGATGCCGAACTGTGGTACAGCCTTCCGTCGCATTCGATGCCGAGTACGTATTTCCCTTCCTTCCTGATCGCCATGTCGATACGGTATCCGCCTATGCCCACCTGGGTGTCCACATCATATCCTTTCTCGGCAAGCGCGTCGTACACCTGTTCCTCGAACGGACTCTCGAACGTCAGGACGCCTGCGTCCTCCGGAGCGTCGGAAAGCGAAAGCAGAATCTGCCTCGCCATGTCCTTATCGCCGTCGCTGACCGCGGCGGCGTACTGAAGATATTTCTTGAGAAGACGCGGACCCTCGTTCTTGGTGCCTTCGACACTCAGATCCTCTGGGTCGAACGACATGACGATCTGCACCTTCCGCTTCGCACGGCTTATCGCGACGTTGAGACGGTTTTCTCCCCCTCTCTGATTGAGCAGACCGAACATCTGTCTGAAACGCCCAGAGGAATCTTTGGCGTAGCCGGTGGAGAATATTATCTCGTCACGCTCGTCACCCTGGACATTTTCGATGTTCTTCACAAACAAGCCTATGTCCTCGCCGTTCTCGCTTTTGCGGACGTATTCGGCCGTTACGATCTGGTTGAACTCCTGGTTGTTCTTCCTCTCGGCATCTATCTCGTCTTCGATAAGGTCGCGCTGCTCGCTGTTGAACGTAATTATTCCTACGGTCTCGTCGTTGTTCCTTCTGGCGAAGAACTCCTTCAGGAGTTTGACGACCTGCTGCGCCTCGGCCTTGTTAGAACGGTCCGCCCACAGGCCGTTGACTCTGTAGACCTTTATCGGCGGCTCGTCTGGCTTCTCGGAATTGGGCGAGACGTAGAGCCTGCCGTTGTAGAATGCATGGTT
>JAZRYJ010000014.1:0-11874 GCA_045600635.1 Candidatus Methanarcanum sp. | reverse complement strand
CAGTAAAATTCATATAATCCATATAGGGATTATACAATATAAATATTTCGACAAACTTCGATTGATGACCAGATGGAAAAATTAAGATTTGTTAAAATGAATCGACAATGATCTTTAATCCCTAAATTGAGGATTCAAAGTGGTAACATAATCGGTGACTTTTCTGAGAGTCCAATCTTTTTCGGCTGTGATTGTGATCAAAATGTCTTTGGATTCATCAGAAAATTGTTTTTTTGAAGTAAAACCTAATTTGATGTCTTTGTGTTCATACATTCTGCGGCCGCATATGAAACGATTCAGTTGCGGACGGAAGTAGAATATCTTAGCGATGGACATAAGGATGCAATGAAAGAATTTGGTACGATTTTCTTCCGATTCGTTGGAATTTCTTTCTTTCAGGAATTCCATTAATTTTGTGACATCCATTTCAATGTTGGTATAAACTTCTGCTTCAGTGCGGTTCGGCATTATGTGCGGGATTATTTTGTAAAGACCATCGACATTTCTTATGAGGTATCCGTCTTTACGATCTCCCCAACGTCTTTTACGAGTGTGTTCGTCTGCCATTGTCAACAGGTGTAGTTGCTGAATGATTAAAAACTTGTCTGGAAACAACATTTTAAACGGATCGACTGGCTATATGCATATTTTTCAGGTTTTGTTCTTGTCCTGTTCTAACAAAAAATGTTCAAATATTAATTATAAGATATCAGATGTGATGCCAAAAGTCTTAATTATCCTCGGAAGCAAGAGCGATCAGCCAGTAGCTGAGAAAGCAATAGACATTTTCAAGAAATTCGATATCGAATACGAAATCACTGTAGCATCAGCTCACAGGACCCCTGACAGAGTGGAATCCCTGGTGAAGAAATCGGATGCTTCTGTTTTCATAGCGATAGCAGGTCTTTCAGCAGCACTCCCGGGTTCCGTTGCAGCATCTACCATCAAACCTGTCATCGGTGTGCCGGTGAGCGGGAAGGTGAATCTAGATTCCATACTTTCGATCGTCCAGATGCCTCCTGGTATACCGGTGGCGGCAGTCGGATTGGACAGAGGGGATAATGCAGCGGTATTGGCGGCTGAAATCATCAGTGTCAATGACAAAGAACTGCAGAAGAAGTTGGCATCATACAGGAAAGAGATGGCAGATAAGATCATCAAAGATTCCGAAGAGATTTCAAAATTATAGAAAGGTGGATCACATGGATAACAACAAACGTCCGGATGATATGGTGCGCATCACTACGCCTGAACTTGCAAAAAAGTTCATCAATGAGCAAATCACAGCATTAAAGAAACAGATCGGTGACGGAAAGGTATTGCTTGCATTGTCAGGCGGAGTGGATTCTTCAGTGACAGCAGCACTTCTGATCAAAGCGATCGGAAAGAATCTCGTTTGTGTACATGTGAATCACGGTCTTCTCCGCAAGGGAGAACCTGAAGAAGTTGTCAGGGTCTTCCGTGATGAGATGGATGCGAACCTTGTCTATGTGGATGCTGTTGACCGCTTCCTTGACAAACTCAAGGACGTGGAGGATCCGGAACAGAAGAGGAAGATCATCGGTGCCGAATTCATACGTGTGTTCGAAGAGGAAGGACGCAAGGTCGAAGGAGTGAAATTCCTTGCACAGGGGACGATCTATCCAGATATTTTAGAGAGCAAAGGAGTGAAGGCGCACCATAACGTCGGAGGTCTTCCAGATGATTTCGATTTTGAACTTGTGGAACCTGTGAAATTGTTGTTCAAGGATGAAGTGCGTGTCGTCGGTAAGGAATTGGGACTTCCGGATTCGATGGTATACCGTCAGCCGTTCCCGGGACCGGGACTCGGTGTCCGCTGTACGGGTGCGATAACCCGTGACAGATTGGAAGCGGTACGCGAATCAGATGCAATTTTGAGAGAAGAATTCGCCAATGCAGGATTTGAAGGAAAGGTGTGGCAGTACTTCACAGTCGTACCGGATTACCGTTCTACAGGTATCCGTGACGGAAAACGTTGTTGGGATTGGCCCGTCATCATACGTGCGGTGAACACGAAAGATGCAATGGCAGCATCGATAGAGCCTATCCCATATGAACTTCTGAATAGGATCGTTGACAGGATACTGAGAGAAGTGAAAGGTGTGAACCGTGTCCTTTACGATCTCTCACCTAAGCCGGTGGCAACAATAGAATGGGAATGAATCACCCCTATTCTGTGCAATAAGCGGATGGATCTGAACCTTCGGGTTCAGTCCTTCCATTATGTTCGGTGTAAAGGGTGCCAATCATCATACTGAACATACGATGTTTTTAACAGGGCTAAAACCGCGTAATCGTTATATTATAAGGCTGTCATAGATGCTCGTTGATGTCGGGACGTCCGGCATTAGGCGATAATATGAACAGAAAGTCATTTTTGGCAGCGGCAGTAGCGTTATGTCTGGTAGCGTTGTGTGTCGTCTGCGTATTGAGCCCCCCCCCCTACTGACCTTGTAGAGAAAGAGACAGGGGATTATGCGGGCAGTAACGGAGTGATGAACGGCGTTGCCGGAAGCGTTACTGTTGGTAATGATAATGAAGCGAAGATCGGTGACGTTTATTACGAGACACTTGCAGCTGCATTCACAGCAGCAGAGGCAGGCGATGAGATCATTCTTCTGAAAGATGTGACATTAGCGTCCCCGATAGGTGTCGATAAGAAAGTAATACTCAATCTCGGTGAATTTACGATTACGAATAGTTACACATATGCAACGGAAAGTAAAAACGATTACCTTATTGGAGTAAAATATGGCGGAGATCTCACTATCAAGGCAGATACTGATGGTGAGATCATTGCTGCTGCTGATAAAGGAATTTCCACAGTGATCAAACTCACACTTCCAGGTGATGCAAGAGGAGAAAGTGAAAAAGCCACGCTCACTATTAAAGGCGGAACATTCTCCGGAGCTGATTATGCAGTCTCAGGGAACGGGAATGATGATAGACAAGGAACTGTTCTGACGATTAACGGCGGAAAATTCGAAGGAAAAGAAACAGCAATATATCAGCCACAAGGCGAAAGTGAACTTACGATAACAGGCGGAGAATTTATCGGATATAGATCCGCAGTCGAGATCCGTTCAGGTATTGCTATGATAACTGGTTCGCCGTCATTTAGTTTCACTTATAAAGAAAGTTTCAAATGTTTATCTAACGGCGGTGGAACGACCACATATGGTTCCGCTTTCGCTATTGCACAGCATACTACAAAGCATGACATCGATGTAACTGTCACAGGTGGAACATTTAATCACGGCCAGAATCAATACGGAATAAGTGTCTTCAATCCTCAGAACAATTCTACATCGAGTATAGTATTGGCTGTCAGCTACAACATCAACATTGCAATAGCGGACGATTCAGCAATAAGTGGGAATGCATACGCAGCAAAAATCGTAAGATCGGATAACAAAGGCACCATAAATACATACTATGCAACATTGGCTGATGCTGTAACAGGTGCGGTCAATGGTGACAAGATTGTATTGTTGAAAAACATCGAACTCACACAACGCGTAGATTTTGATAAGGTTGTAACTCTTGATCTGAATGGAAAGACCATATCTGCCATATCTCAATTTGCTGCAGGGCATGCGGGAGGAGTAATCGGAGTACACCGTGGCGCAGATTTGACGATTATTGATGAAACAGGCAAAGGATCAATCAAAGCCAATGACAATGTCGTTTCTGCGATAACGGTAACGGTGAATGGTGAATCTGAAACAGGCAAAGCAGCGAAATTGACTGTGAACGGCGGAGAATTCATCGGAAGATATTACGCAATAGTCGGTAACGGAGATCGTCACAATACTGAAATCGCAATCAAAGGCGGATCATTTTCAGGAACCGAAGCAAATGATAATCTGGCGATCTATCACCCACAGGAAGGAACACTCACTATCACAGGCGGAACATTCACAGGATATAATTCGGCAATCGAGTTCAGAGCCGGTACATTGAACATCAGCGGAGGTACATTCGAAAGTACTGCGGAAACATTCAGTTGTATTCATAACGGCAATGGAACCACTACTGTGGGTGCTGCTCTTGCCATTGCACAGCATACTACTAAGAAGAACATCAATGTAACTGTTACAGGCGGTACTTTCACATGTAAAGAGGATTGTTACGGCATAAGTGTCTTCAACCCTGAGAACAACCCTGATACATTGAGAAAAGTATCATTGACTGTCAGTAACAAGATCGATACTACGATAGCGCATGATGATTCACCTAAGATCGTTGCTGAAAAATGCACAATGTGTAAACCATTCGTAGCAAAAATCAACAAGGATAAGAGTAGCACATACTGCTCAACACTTGCAGAAGCATTCACAGGATTCAGCGCAAGCGATGAAAAGATTGTCCTTATAGATGATGTAGAAATTAAGAATGTTAATGACAATAACTATTATGTGACAATCTCTGATAAGATAGTCACATTTGAACTCAACGGTTACATCATCATAGCTGATCACGGCAATGTATTCGAAGTTAAAAAAGTCACGAGTGAAACAAAATTAACAATCATGGATAGCAGAGTCACAGACAGCAGTAAATTCTGTGTCACTAATGGATTAATAAAAGATCTGCACAACCCTGTCTTCGTAGCTGCAAAAGATGGTGCTACTGTCAACATCACAGGCGGACATTTTTCAAGCGGAGATTACGGACAGATCGTCTATGCGACAAATGGTGCCACCGTTAACATCAAAGGTGGAGTATTTGAAAATAATCAGGAAAAGGGTATCGGAGAAAAATACGGCTATATCCTCAACCAACAGGACATTGATGAACAGTTGATTAATGTCTCTGCCGGAGAGTTCATCAAGTACCATCCAGGTATGGGCGACAGTGCTACAGAAGTGTCATTCCTTGCAGATGGATATGGTGAAGCTGAGATTGAAGAGGAAACTAAATGGGTTGTTGGTAAAACAGCAAATGAGGCAGATATAGAAGAGGGAGAGGTCAGTTCAGATTCATCCACTCTAATTATCAGTATGGAAGCAACTACTGGTGCTAATGGTTTAATGGTTCACTTGAACACAGATGAGGTTTCCTTGCAGATCCCTGCCTATCTCAAGATCACAAACAATGCAGTTTTCAGCGCAGTAAAAATGACTGTCGGAGAATTCGAATCTGCGTATGAGATAAAGATCGAGATTGATGGCAAACCTTTAGAAGATGATGATGTAGAAATCACACTTCCATCTGATACAGAACCAAAGTCTGTTGTTTATGTTACAGAAAAGGGCATATCTGAAGTATACACAGAAATTATTTTTCTTCAAAATGAAGTAACTTTCAAAACGACCCACAATTCTGCATATAAGGTGTTGAATGATCCTGTTGTCAAATTCGATGCTAAAGGGGGAACGTGCAGCGTAATGTTTGATGTTACACATGATGGAAAATTATCCGATCTGCCCGTACCTACTAAAAGCGGATACAGATTTGATGGTTGGTATAAGGGAGATGTAAAAGTAAAACCCAATGAAACAGAGTTTACAGAATCTTTGGAAACTGTTACGGCACATTGGTCTAAGAACCCTGTACCTCCTACGCCGACAACCGAACACACAGTCACGTATGACGTGGACGGAGGATCCGTAAAAGCACCTACACAGGAACCTCTGAAGAAAGGCGAGACATTCACTGCAGCATCATACAGCGGAACGAAAGACGGATACACCTTCGGCGGATGGTCATACAACGGTAAGACATACCAGCCCGGAAGCAAGATTACGATGGGCAATACCGACATAGTTCTCAAAGCCGTATGGATGCCGATCTCTGAGACGCACTCCGTAACATACGATGTGAACGGAGGATCCGGAGAGGCACCTACACAGGAACCTCTGAAGAAAGGCGAGACATTCACTGTAGCATCATACAGCGGAACGAAAGACGGATACACCTTCGGCGGATGGTCATACAACGGTACGACATACAAATCCGGAGACACCGTCACCATGGGTGATTCCGACATAGTTCTCAAAGCCGTATGGACTTCGAATCCTGCACCTTCAGATGACAGCAATACAGGATTGATCATAGGCATCGTTGTCGGGGCCATCGCAGTGATAGCTCTGATCGGAGGAGTCGTATACTTTACAAAGAAGAGATGAAAACAATTTCAGGGGGACCAGATTCCCCTTTTTTTTTCTTTATGATCTTTGGTTTGGAGATTATCTCGCACATCGATCGGAATCATTTTTTCTTTGTTCCGACGTAGATGTTCACGGCACCCATCGATTTGCTGTAGAACTTAGCATCTGAGAATCCTGCTTTTTTGAATATCACGACCATGTCATTTCCGTGCGGGAATCCTTCCAATGATGACGTCAGCCAATCATATGCAGGCTGTTTGCCGTCGATCTTCTTCCCCTTATCATATCTTCTTCCCAGGAACGGAACGATATGGAACACGTATATGTTGTATCCGAAACGGAGTATCCTGTTCTTCGGTTTGGCCAATTCAGCCACTATGACCTTGCATCCGGGTTTCAATATCCTGTACATCTCATTGACAGCCTGTTGAATGTCGGTGACATTCCTGAGCATGTATCCTGATGTGACCACATCGAAAGTATCGTCATCGAAATTCATATTCAATGCATCTCCTTCACGGAAATCCACTTGGACAGGAAGATCCATCGTCCCCATCTTTTTTCTTGCCATTGCAAGCATTCCGGGTGTTATGTCAACACCGATGACAGTCCCATCTTTGCCCACTCTCTCAGCAGCCATGAATGATATCTCGCCTGTTCCGCATCCAACATCACACAATGTTTTACCAGTGATGTCTCCTGCTTTTTTGAACATAAATTTGTGCCATCCGCGGACCATCCCCATGGACATGATACCGTTCATCTTGTCGTAATATTCAGCAATCTCATTGAAGACATCCTGAACATATTCCTGTTTACCTTCGAATTGATTGCCTTTGAGTCCATCGTCAGACATGACACATCACCAGATTCAGAAAAACATCCCTAGGATATAACCTATTACCAGAAGGACACCGAAATGCCAATTTAATTTGAAACACAATGGTACGAGCATGAAACTGGCGTGTTTATCGTTCGGAGCATTTTTGGCATTCTTTACAAGGATATATGCATCATATATCGTCAGAAGTGCAATTAATGAATACACAGGCAACCATTGCAAGATTACAAGTGCGATCAATACAGGGAATGAGATGAGAGATTCGAAAAGATAGAGCCTCATTCCATTCTTGTATGACATACGACCGCAGAGAGTTCCCACGTTTGCCTTTTTATCTTCATAATAATCACGCATCTCATTACCGGCCAGAACTCCTGTGATCATGAATGCGTTCGGTATACTGATCAGGAACACTTCCCATGAGAAGAAATTTCCGGTCAGCGTATAGTATGTCCCAAGAGGCATCAAGAATCCGAAATTGATGAACACCGACAGCTGTCCCAATCCGTGATATTTGTATGAGTCGAATAATGTGTATGTGACGACACAGAATATTCCGATGGCACCGTAGATCAGGAGAAGCCATCTGTCATGGAGTAACAATATGATTCCGATGATGCAAATCGCAACAATGACTGCGATACCCATATTCCTGACGGATTTGGGTTTTAATACACCCGTCACCAATTCCGGGGATCTTGTCTCATTCTCGACAGTATCTGTCCCCTTGATGTAATCTCCGTATGTGTTGAAGATATTGGCAGCTGATTGGAACAGACATGCACCTATGACGATCAGTATGAAGTATGATACATTCGGGAGATTGAAATCAATCTCACTGAAAGCGACAGCTCCGCCTATCAAAGTCGGTACGATGGCACCGTGAAGCGTCCACGGTCTGAATACATTCCACCATCCTGCTTTTACAGGTCTTACTGTCGGTGTATCCATGTCGTTGCCATACAATTAGTGATATAAATCAATTTTTTATCGATTAACGATAAATATCTAGTTGTGAATTTCGTCATCATGACAATAAAGGGGTTGTTGAAGAGCAGTGCATTCATGATGCTGTTGGCAATGATAGTAGCGCTGATCACAAATTTCACTCACATATTCCCCTCAGATATTCTGAATGCAGATGTACGTTCCAATTTGACCATTATCATTCTGGTGATAATGCTCACTTTGTCAATGTCCAGGATAAAGGCGAAGAATCTTAATCCGCTGAAATTCGGAAGATCTCTCCTGAGGGCCATTTTTTTGGGTATGATTATTGCATCAGTTATTCCGTTGGTGGGATATTTCCTGCTTAAAGATACCGAATTCGCAGAACAATCAGCAGGGTTGGTTTTCATCGCGGCTGCACCTTTCGCAGGTTCGGTGCTTCCGTTATCCATCATTTTGCGTGGGGACCCGGAACATGCTGCCAGAGGAACGATCGTGATCTACATACTTTCTCTTGTATGGATTCCATTCATAGTATGGCTGGCACTTGGAGATTCAGTTGATATGAAGTTCCTGGTGTTGACGGTTCTGGAACTTATCGGCATACCATTGGTTCTGTCGAGATTCCTCACTAAAGTGGAAATCAACAAGGATTTTCTTGCGATCTTTCTGAATTGCTGTATATTTGTAATGGTCTGGCTCTCTGTGGGCGCTACCAATTTTGTCGGTACTTTCTGGATATTCGCTGTGTTCATCATAATCGCATTGTTAAGGTCCTTCGGCCTCGGAATAGCTGTTGAAGTTGTTGAGAAAAAAGCAGGAATCCCATGGTCGCAGAGAGTGACTGACATATTGATGACTTCTTATAAGAACAAAGGTGTTGCCATTGCATTGTGTGTTGCTCTGTACCCTGCGGGGATGGTTGCCATTGCGACATCGATCATTATAGAGATCATGTGGGTGGCATTCATGGATTCAGTATTATTCAGCAAGAAGAGGATGGAAAGAGAATTGAATTCTGAAACAAAAACTGAATGAGGTTATACCTCATTCTTCCTTTTCATCTTCCACATATTCAAGAATATCTCCGGGCTGACAGTTCAGTGCTTTGCATATTCCGTTCAGAGTGGAGAATCTTATCGCACAGATTTTTCCTGTCTTGATGTTGGAGAGATTGACGTTGGATATGCCTACCAGGTCGGCAAGTTGATTGAGTGACATTTTTCTGTCGGCCATCATTCTGTCGAGTCTGAGTATTATAGTCATGTTATCACAGCGTTTCGTCGGATTCCTGTTGCAGCAATGTACCGTAACGGCACATCAATGTGAGACAGTATGTCACAACGGCAACGAGAAGAAGGCCCATGAAAATGAATACAGCTTCTGTTGGTTTCTTGTCAGCCAGAAGTTCGAATATCAGCATCAGGAATGATGAAATCAGATATGTTACAGCCAATGTCTTCATCCTTCTAGCATTCTTATCAGTGAACGGGCTGTGCTCGGATGTGATTGATTTCATGATCAGACCTATGATGAATACAGTAATGGATGCTATGATCCATATCAGAATATTGCCGAGAAATGCCGATATGATTACGATGTCTGATGAGTTCTTATCGATGCAGATCCATGAATACAATGTGTCATTGCCGAACAGAGCCACGATCCCAAGGATCAATGTGGCCAGTGCCAGACACACGAGTACGGCGGTAGCGGTGTACATGACATACGATCCGTATTTGCACATCTTTTTGAGTCTTGGCAATCCGCTTTTCATACGATATTCATTATCTTGATTTTTTTAATAACTTTCGCACCGATCAGATAATAAAATGGTAACTGGCTGATGATCAGCCATAAAATCTCCTGAAGAAGGAGGTTTAAGCGACCTCTTTGAGTAATATCTCGAGGTCGGACAAGATCTGCATTATCGCACTCCATGACTCCATCGGTATGTTCGGGTCATTGGAGAGATCCGCCAAGATATTGATAGCATTGGATACACGGAGATCGAGTGGCTTCTTGTTGTCAAGAAGAAGCGCTACAGCATCCGAGGCGCCCTTTCTGATGTTCCTCGGAACACCGTTGTCATTTGCAAGACGCCCTTCAAGTTCGTTTGCAATTTGTTTGAGTTTAGCTTCTACTTGTGCCATGTTTCTCTCTCCTTTCACATCGATTCAAATTCTTCTTGAAGGTCCATTGTGAACTGTTCAACGACATCTTCGAATTGCTTTGATCTGTATTCTCTGTTTCCGCTGAAATCGCTCTGAACTCTTGCGACAAAATCGTTGTTCTCTTTGATGATTTCGATACTACACAGAATTTCTTCCATACAATCACCTGTTGCGTGGTTATCTGCGAATACGCACAACTCATATTAAAAATGAGTACTCTGCTCCGTGAAATATCAAAAGTCTTTTTGATATCTTCATCGCAACAAATGAGTGCATCCCGTTGTTACTGTCGTTATTTGTACGTTCGGTGTTAAAAACTGATATTTAAAGGGCACTTGTCGATTTGATTTTCCGGTTTTCTGTTTTTTGCTCTTGAATTTCAATTATTTATTTTTTGCGAAACTACTTATATACTAAATGCATACAGATGTTATGCTACTGGATATAAATAGTAACAACAAAGAGAGAAGCGGAGAAAATTTCAAAACAAGTGATCTGAAACTGATCAGAACATTTCTGGAAAATTCAGAGGCGATATACAAATTCGATATGGAAAGAAAGCCGAAGAAACGTGAGCTAAGATTCGGCACGATTCCGATGATCCTCTGCATCATGTGGATGGAATTGAAGAAAACGACGATAGACGGTCTCCTTTCCGAACTGAAAGATGACAGAGGACAGTATCTGCTGAGATGCATGGGCATGCCCATGCACGATGACGGCAGATGCATCTGCCCCAGCAAAGGCTGGATAAGCGATTTCAGGAATCATGTCTGGCCGTTGCTGTCGCAATCATTGAAGAAAGAAGTTGCGGAACACATACTGTCTGTGAACGAATACAAATTCTTCACCTGCGACAGCACGCCGCTGGAGGCTAGCAGATATTCGTCAGCATTCAGATACAATCCGCATTACGAAATAAGAATGGGGAAAGCACACATCATAATGGTGAACGGGTTTCCGTTGTACTATACGTTAACGAATGGGAATGAACACGACATCACGGAATTCGATAAACTGCTGGATATGATGGGTCCGAATGACAGAAAGGGAATAATCGGAATGGCTACCGACGGCGCATATGCCAGTTTTGAAATGTATGCCAAGGTCTTTGACAGGACCGGCGTTGTCATGGCATCCAACGCCGGTTCGGATGCGGTATTCCATCCTGAGGCTGAATGGGAAGATGTGATCAGACATTACAACAAATACTGGAAGAATGACGATTTCGTCAATGCCAAACACACGAAGAAGGACAGGATCCTGCGCTACCTCATAAAGAACGGCGAAGCTGAATTCGTAGGAAAATTCCTCAGGAACATGGATCTCAGACGCGGGAAACTGAAGGATAAGTGGGCGAAGGCCAGGCATGTATGCGAGGAAGTACACAGAGCCATGAAGCGCTGGGTGTGTTTCGATGTACGCGGATTGTGTACAAGGACATATGCGAATGCCATCGACATTCGCTTCTTCATCTGTCAATTGCTCTCGCTGACGTTCGAACCGTACGATTTTGAGATCTGCTGATCGGAAAGAAGGGCGCAGAACTGACGCATTAATGCTACTGGATAGCGAAAGCTCTGCAACATACACCATATGTTACCGATATATCATAATGCCGATTCGATTTTCAGAAGTTTCGAACGACATAAGTCGTTCGCAACATCATTTACACAGGATTCAGACGTTCAATCCAATAACAATATCATCAAAAAATCATATCCAGTCATCTTGTTCAGTGTAAAAGGTGTTAATTGTCATAACACTGAACGTACAA
>JAZRYJ010000013.1:0-1727 GCA_045600635.1 Candidatus Methanarcanum sp. | reverse complement strand
GTCATCTGCTTCCATCCGTTGCCATAGATCATCTCTATGTTACTGAGTGAATCAAGATACATTCTCGGAGTACGCTTCCCTAGATTCTTAGGTTTCAGTTCGGCCTTGATCTTGCGGTCATCCTCATATTCCTTCGATTCCGCAATCATCTCCATGGTCATGATCAGTGACACCATGCGGATCAGAGTGCGTCCACGGATTATCTCGGCATCTCCCGACCTTGGAGTCCTGCCATCTCCTTCGGACTTGTCTTCCAGGAATGCATCTTCAACGACATCTCTGCAATCGTAGCATTCCAGCATCTGTCTCCAATCACGCCCGCTGCCTGCGGGCGTAATCATGATAAAGATACCTTTTCTGTTCGCTGCAAAAGTGTGTGCGTTCTGCCTGATACGCAGGACCAGATGTTTTGAATCATCGACGGACCAATCCAGAAGATTGGCATATTTCCCTGCAACCCTTGCAAACGCCTTGGCAGGATCCCTCGGTTTCAATTTGGCCGCATCCTGTATGATTCCTTCAAGTGCAACATCCATTCCAGCTGTTTCTGCACCTGCAGACTCCACATCCCGGAATACAAAAACATCGAGGTAATTCCTGCAGGAACCGAATTCCTCATCACTTTCCAGCAGGAGATCATAACCGTCTGGGTCCTCCCAGACGGTGTCCCTTTTGGAGATATTGCCATCCTTCTGCACTCTTACACCGAGTTGTGCAGTATGGACAGTATATGAACGTCCGTTGTGGACATGTGTATGATCGACAGAACCGATTTTGCCCAGTACAGACGTCACCAGGTTCTTCATCACCGGATTGTCGGCTATTATCATCGGCATCACAAAATCCATCTTGTGCTCTAGAAGGTACATCACACTTCCGGGGGAGATGAAACCACGATCCATGATCAAGGTCGAATCGCCGCCTCCAAGGCGGCGAACATCCGATACCATGCGTTCCAATGTCGCAATATCCGCAACGGAACCAGGATATGTATAGAACATCAAGGGCCTACCGCGCTTATCCGTTACCAGGCCAAGATTTACCTGCCTGAGCTTCAAGTGGTCCTTGTTACGGCCCCATTCGGCTTGAGGATTCCTGGCACTGTAAGTGCTTTCCGAAGTGAGATCGAAGATGTATTCGCCCTCGGTCCCGTTGATCCTGCATCTGAAGAAATCATCCATTCCTGCAGTATCTTCTCCAATACGTCTTGTGAGTTCAGACACCCTCTGAGAAGAAAAATCTGTATCAGGATTGATATCGAGCAATTCTGGAATAGATCTCTTGTTGATGATCGATTCCATGTGCTGCATAGCACAGGGGTTGATGCAGTATGCCATGGCGTATGCCATAATTAGGCGACCATCCCGGTCGCCGAAAGAACGTATGAGATCCTCGAGAATGCCCAGTCTCTTCTGAAGGGCATCGAGCAGATATGCATCGCCAAACCTTTTTGTTGTCACCTTGAAGCTCGACTCGGCCGATGGTGCCTTCGGCACAATCGGTCCGAATTCACCAGTAAGCTCGTCATAGAAGTATCCCTTCTTAGGCCGTAATTTCCCATCGATGATGGTTCCCATGTACTCGGTTTCGGACACGGGTGCGCGTTTTTCAGCCGAATAGTGGGAAGTGCAGCGATACATGTACTTCTTTCCGGCTTTTTCTATTATATACGGCTCGAGCATATAGCAAGAAATAACGCTATATTATATAAGTGTTTCTTTATAAGG